>NZ_JARPLU010000001.1:0-1451 GCF_032349615.1 Limnospira sp. PMC 1279.21
GGTTGACTGCGGAGGCGCGCCCCTACGGAATATCGGAAATGTGGTTGACTCTGGAACCCGCCACGCCTATGGCTTGGGAAATGTGGTTGAGTCCGTGGTGTTCTAGTTTTTGTAGGAGTCCCGTTAGAAGACGATGTACCATGAGAGGACCTTCGTAAACCCATCCGGTGTATACTTGGAGGAGACAAGCCCCAGCCGTGATTTTTTCCCAAGCGTCCTCGGCGGTGAAAATGCCACCAACGCCAATGATGGGAATTTCACCGTTGGTTTGTTCCCATATATGGCGAATGACGGCGGTAGACCTTTCCCTTAGGGGTGCGCCACTAATTCCTCCGGCTTCGGAAGTTATCGGGTTTCCGGTTTGGGGTAACCATTGGGTTTTTAGGTTGTCCCGACTAATGGTGGTGTTGGTGGCAATTATACCCGCTAGGTTATGGGTTCGGGCTAGTTCTATTATATCATCGATCGCTTTCCATTCTAGATCGGGGGCGATTTTGATGAATAGGGGCTTCGATGCTGCTATGTTTTCCTGTTGTAAAACTGTTAGGATTTCATTGAGTTCTGTGCTTCCTTGTAGCGATCGCAAACCTGGTGTATTCGGTGACGACACATTCACTACAAAGTAATCACCTAGGTCTCGCAATAGCTGAAAACTCCCAAGATAGTCGCTGGCTGCTTCCTCTAGGGGGGTGATTTTCGATTTTCCTAGGTTGATGCCTAGGGGTATTGTCGGACCGAGGCTAGAAGGAGTATAATTCTGTAAACGGTCGGCTAGGGTGGCAGCGCCTTGGTTATTAAACCCCATACGATTTAAAACTGCTTCATCTTCTAGTAGCCGAAACAGACGCGGGCGCGGGTTTCCGGGTTGCGGGTGTAAGGTCACTGTGCCTAATTCGGTGAACCCAAAGCCAAAACTTCCCCATAACCCCGCCGCCACGCCGTCTTTATCAAAACCAGCGGCTAACCCCACGGGATTGATGAAATTTAGCCCCCACATGGTTTGCTGGAGTCGGGGGTCAACTAGGCTGAATCGAGGCTGTAGTTGCGATTCTAGCCAGGATAGGGGGAGATTTGATTTGTGGGTGTCTATCCAATGGAGAAGTTCCAAGGTTTGATGATGCGCCCACTCTGGATCGACTTTCAGGCCTTTAAATAAAATCGGTTTCAGCAGAGATTGATACAGATCCAAGCTACTACTACCCCCCCCTCATTGACGACAATCACCCACATGGCTAAAATTTAGTGCATCGGCGACAGAAATTCAACCTCTGTTGGTATATGATTTTAAACGGAGTCGGGAACTAATCGGGTTGAGGGAACTGGTACGGGTTGATGATGCACAATTTGCTACTATCGACTACAGCTTGTTCACCAATCGCTTAATACATTGCCCTCACCCTAAATCCCTCTCCCAAAGAGGGAGAGGGACTTTGAGAAGGGACTTTGAGACG
>NZ_JARPLU010000001.1:1461-74837 GCF_032349615.1 Limnospira sp. PMC 1279.21
TGATCAGATGATTTCTGAACAGGCTGGAGAGGGACTTTGAGAAGGGACTTTGAGACGTGATCAGATGATTTCTGAACAGGCTGGAGAGGGACTTTGAGAAGGGACTTTGAGATGTGATCAGATGATTTCTGAACAGGCTGTATATGTTGATATCACTGCGGATCGAAAATTTTGCCTTAATTGACCACCTGGACCTGGAATTCGGACCGGGGTTGAATGTGTTTACCGGGGAAACTGGGGCGGGTAAGTCGATTATTTTGGATGCAGTTGATGCCGTCTTGGGGGGAAAGGTCGATCGCCGTAGTATTCGTACAGGTTGCGATCGCTCTATTTTGGAGGCTTGCTTTGAGGTAGACCCTGGTTTGATTGACTGGTTTCGACAACAGGAAATTGACCTGGTAGATGGTTCCCTGGTAGTCTGTTGTCGGGAATTGGTGGTAAATCAGGATAAGTTTCGCAGTAGATCCCGATTAAATGGCATTCTGGTCGGTCGTGGAATTATAGACCGTCTGCGCGATCGCTTTGTGGAAATTACCGCCCAAGGTCAGACGGTACAGTTGGGGAAACCGGCGCTACAACGGGAATGGTTAGACTTGTATGGGGGAAGTAATACTCTCCGGTTGCGGGAAAGGGTTGGGGAGGCTTATATGCGCGCTAGGGAGGTGCAAAACGCCCTACAAAAACGCCGCCAAGACTCCCAGCAACGGCTACAGCGTATAGATTTATTGCAATATCAAATTAGGGAACTGCAAAATGCTAATCTGACGGATGCGGGGGAGTTGGAGGCTCTACAACAGGAACAACAGCGCCTCAGTCATGTGGTGGAGTTGCAGCACCAAAGTTATGGCATTTGTCAAGCCCTCTATCAGAATGATAAGGGAGAATTGGCCGCGGCGGATCTGTTGAGTCAGGCGGAAATGGTTTTGCGGGACTTGGTGGAATATGACTCCCAACTGCAACCTATTTTGGCTATGGTGGAAGATGCTTTAGCACAAGTGACGGAAGCCGGACAGCAAATAGGGCGCTATGGTGAACAGTTGGAGTCGGACCCGGAAAGACTCCAGGAGGTGGAAGACCGCATTGCTGACCTCAAACAGATTTGTCGGAAATATGGTCAGACTCTCCGTGAGGTGATGGATTATTATAATGCCATTGAGCAGGAGTTGGCGCAACTGGAGGATGGGGAAAATTCCCTGGAAACTCTGGAGAAGGCTTATTTTGAGGCGCAGGGGAAACTTAAACAAGTCTGCGACCTTCTCAGGGGGGAACGTGAAAAAATCGCCCGTGGTCTGGAAACTCATCTGATCGCCGAGTTGCAGCCTTTGGCTATGGATAGTGTCCGGTTTCAGGTGCAAATTACCCCCACTTCCCCGTCACCAATGGGCGCTGACCAGATACAATTCTGTTTGAGTCCTAATCCGGGTGAACCGATTAAACCTTTGAGTGAGACCGCTTCTGGGGGGGAAATGAGTCGGTTTCTGTTAGCCCTGAAAGCCTGCTTTTCCCAAATTGAGGGGTCGGGAACTTTGGTTTTTGATGAAATTGATGTGGGGGTGTCGGGACGGGTGGCTACGGCGATCGCTCAAAAATTATACCAGCTTAGTCATTGTCATCAGGTTCTGTGTGTGACTCATCAACCTCTGGTGGCGGCTATGGCGGATCATCATTTTCGGGTGGCGAAGGTGGTTATTGGTAACTCTCCCCAGGATACGGAGGAGGCGGTTAAACAGCGGACGGTCGTGCGGGTAACGGTCCTGGATACTCCGGGGCGGCGGGAAGAATTGGCTCAGTTGGCTAGTGGGCGATCGGTTCAAGAGGCGATCGCCTTTGCGGAGTCATTACTAACCCAAGCCGCTACCCTCCGTCAAGCCAGGACACCGCCTTTGACACAGACTCAAGCCGTTTGAGAGACTCCCTAGATTCTAGCAGTTTAACTTATTGTCAACCCGCGCCATGCGAATTTTAGTTACTATTCCCCACTTTTTTAACTCCCAGGGAGACGCTACCCACGGGTCTCTGAGTAAGGATCCGCGACCAAGGTTAATTGGACTAACCATGAGTTTAACCGCATTGCGCGCCCTCTATGACCAACGCCAATGTATTATTGATATTGGGAAATGTGAGGCTTTTGGGGTTAATAACGCCCAGGATAATATACTTGATATTCTCCTTTGTACCACCCAGGACTGTCACCTGCTTAATCAACTGCAACTTCCCCCTCGGTTTTACCGCCATTGTCCCACCGAAGCGGAACCGATGAAATTGGGGTTTGAGTGTCAAGCCTTGCTGCGAGATGCTCTGGGAAAGTATGATTATTATTGTTATATGGAGGATGATTTAATTCTCCATGACCCCTGGTTTTTTGTCAAGTTGGCTTGGTTTAATGCTTATGGGGGGGATGATTGCCTTTTGCAACCTAATCGTTATGAGGTATCCCCCTACGGACCGATTAATAAAGCCTATGTGGATGGGGATTTATTACCCCATGTAACCGCGAAGTTTCAAAATATACGCGATCGCCCCCAATTGGTGGGTAAAGTGATGGAACAACCCATTCAATTTAATCGCAGCTTAAACCCCCACGCTGGCTGTTATTTCCTGAATAATAACCAGATGGAACATTGGGTAAAACAGCCTTATTTTTTAGACCGCGATAGTAGTTTTGTGGGTCCCCTGGAAAGCGCCGCGACGCTGGGAATTATGAAGAGTTTTAGGATTTATAAACCCGCGCCTGCTTATGCTAACTTTCTGGAAATTCAGCATTTTGGTTCGACTTTTTTAAGTCTCATTGGTAAGCAGGTGAGGTTAGGAAATTCCCCCCAACCAACTAATCAGGAAGTGGAAGGTTAATTGATGGGAAATATCTTCTCCTCACACGGTTTCCCAACCCCCCCCACACCTTGATTAACAAGACTTCACCATTGGCGCTTTTTTGACCACTCGGTTTTATCGCGGGTTTCCATCCCCTGGTGGGGAATTGGTCGGGTTGGACACTGACGCCAAAATGGAGGGCGATCGCGCCGTTTCCGTCCCCTGACGGGGAATTGGTCGGGTTGGACACTGACGCCAAAATGGAGGGCGATCGCGCCGTTTCCGTCCCCTGACGGGGAATTGGTAGGGTTGGACATGGCGGACACCGAGCGCTCTCAGATTGCAGAAAAGCACTACAGTTAGTTTCCGTCCCCTGACGGGGAATTGGTAGGGTTGGACCAAAAACTCAGGTGGCTCCTTCAGCCCCTTCTATTGCCAAGTTTCCGTCCCCTGACGGGGAATTGGTAGGGTTGGACCAATGGTTAACGGTCGAATTTCAAAAGAAGAAGGGGAAAACGCGTTTCCGTCCCCTGACGGGGAATTGGTAGGGTTGGACATCATGATAGAAACGCACGTTTTCAGGAGTTGTGTGCGTGTTTCCGTCCCCTGACGGGGAATTGGTAGGGTTGGACTTTTGATTTGTGCATGATACATCCCGCCCTAGACTCTTTTTCTGGGTTTCCGTCCCCTGACGGGGAATTGGTAGGGTTGGACTTTGCTATCTATGCGGCGGCTAGAAGTTCATCATCAGGTTCTGGTTTCCGTCCCCTGACGGGGAATTGGTAGGGTTGGACTCGCAGACCCAGACCAGACTGGGGAGCCACTTACTGGAGGTTTCCGTCCCCTGACGGGGAATTGGTAGGGTTGGACCTACTTCCGGCATGAGGACCGGGAAGGTGGGCCCAAATTTGGGGTGGAGTTTCCGTCCCCTGACGGGGAATTGGTAGGGTTGGACACGGGTGCGGCAACTTCATAACCAAGGGATAAAAAAGTTGCGGTTTCCGTCCCCTGACGGGGAATTGGTAGGGTTGGACTTGCGTAAGTTTAGCAAACCTTTTAGACTTGCCTGATATTTGTTTCCGTCCCCTGACGGGGAATTGGTAGGGTTGGACGACAGCCAAGCTTTATGCTTGGGAGGAATATAAGAGTGATAGTTTCCGTCCCCTGACGGGGAATTGGTAGGGTTGGACCTATGGAGTTACTACCTGTCAAGTTGTATGGGACGACTGCGTTTCCGTCCCCTGACGGGGAATTGGTAGGGTTGGACCCAAAAGCTGGAAAATATCTTCGATGGAAATATGATATCATCGAGTTTCCGTCCCCTGACGGGGAATTGGTAGGGTTGGACGGTGGAAAGAAACTTCCACCCCATTATGATCCGCGAAAAAGTGTTTCCGTCCCCTGACGGGGAATTGGTAGGGTTGGACCCGAAGAGGGAGTTGACGGGGTCTGCCCAGGGGTGTTTAGTTTCCGTCCCCTGACGGGGAATTGGTAGGGTTGGACTTTATTCGTATACAATTTGTGAGTCAGACTCAAGAATTGTAAGGTTTCCGTCCCCTGACGGGGAATTGGTAGGGTTGGACCCTGGCGAAAGCCGTAGACTTTCTGTTGTAAAAAAGTTTCCGTCCCCTGACGGGGAATTGGTAGGGTTGGACTTGGGGATGGGAAAAAACATCCCCAATCCATATTCATTTTCGTTTCCGTCCCCTGACGGGGAATTGGTAGGGTTGGACTTAATATTGCAACGGCAAGATTCGATGTCCAGTCCGCGAAAGCGGAGTTTCCGTCCCCTGACGGGGAATTGGTAGGGTTGGACATGGCAACGGGAGAATTTTAAAATATACTACATAACCGGTTTCCGTCCCCTGACGGGGAATTGGTAGGGTTGGACAAGGTATAACTCATTTCGCGGCTTGGGTTGATAGGAACCGTTTCCGTCCCCTGACGGGGAATTGGTAGGGTTGGACGGATTTTGCTTATCACAAAGATTTATTACCTGGGTTTAAATGCAAGCAGTTTCCGTCCCCTGACGGGGAATTGGTAGGGTTGGACAGGACTTGGCGCGAGAGCTTGAGGAATTGGGGGACCGCGAGGGTTTCCGTCCCCTGACGGGGAATTGGTAGGGTTGGACATAGCGATCGCTCTAGCAGCGATCGTTCTCGCGATCACTTCCGTTTCCGTCCCCTGACGGGGAATTGGTAGGGTTGGACTTGGAGACAGTGGTGTTAATTCTAAAAAACCTTCCCTAACGAGGCTTGTTTCCGTCCCCTGACGGGGAATTGGTAGGGTTGGACCTATGGAGCAACCCTGGAGATGTAGTCTTAGACCCTTTTAATGGGTTTCCGTCCCCTGACGGGGAATTGGTAGGGTTGGACACGACTTTTTGCTGGGTCGATGACAGATTCGTGCACGTGACAAAATTGTTTCCGTCCCCTGACGGGGAATTGGTAGGGTTGGACTCAGAATCAAACTCGAAAAAGCTACAACGCCCAACAAATTGCGGTTTCCGTCCCCTGACGGGGAATTGGTAGGGTTGGACAATTGGGCCTCACAGACCTGGGGGGACGTCATATGCGTGGGTAAAGTTTCCGTCCCCTGACGGGGAATTGGTAGGGTTGGACTATGTAACTCAAGCACAGCAGGAATATGCTGTGTGAGGTTTTGGTTTCCGTCCCCTGACGGGGAATTGGTAGGGTTGGACTTATTCTTTCAGTCCTTTTATTTTTATAATTAGAGATATACATACTTAGTTTCCGTCCCCTGACGGGGAATTGGTAGGGTTGGACCAAGTCCTGATAAACATTCACCCAGTCCTTGTGTTGATAGTTTCCGTCCCCTGACGGGGAATTGGTAGGGTTGGACATGAGAAGTTAATTCATAGCTGGGCGACCAGCTATTACAAAGTTTCCGTCCCCTGACGGGGAATTGGTAGGGTTGGACGTTTTTCCGAAAAAACAATCCGAGGAAATCGTCAAGAAAAAAGCAAAACAGTTTCCGTCCCCTGACGGGGAATTGGTAGGGTTGGACGCGAGTAGGTTCTTTTATGGTGCGAAAGGGGCTGAACCTTTGTTTCCGTCCCCTGACGGGGAATTGGTAGGGTTGGACCCTATACCTTTGGAAACCTTACAGTATGCGGTTTTCAAGGTGCGTTTGCGCGAGAGCACGTAGAAGGTGCTTAACAAAACTTTACAGGCCTGTTTGGCGCGAGTAAATTCGTTTGTTTTGCGATGTTTTTATATTATCAGGAGTTGTGCGAGACTGTCAACCCCCCAAAAAACAAATTTCTCTTTTTTTAGCTCAAGTTTATATCAGGTTTCTGTTGTATCCTCGTCGCGCCATATTATTAAAAAATGCAATATAACTTTACATTGCTGAAAATCATTGGCTCAAAGGCATTTCAGCCCCAAAGTGATGAAAAATGAGACGATCGCAACCCTTACAAAATGAGAAAGTCTGGTGGTTCGTAGGGAAGCGGTCCCCCGTAGACCTTAACCTGAGCTTTGGTGGAGGGATTGAGGGGATAAGCCCGCA
The DNA here is from genome assembly GCF_032349615.1 of Limnospira sp. PMC 1279.21. NCBI lineage: Bacteria > Bacillati > Cyanobacteriota > Cyanophyceae > Oscillatoriales > Sirenicapillariaceae > Limnospira > Limnospira sp. PMC 1279.21. Next base: position 7,804 of record NZ_JARPLU010000001.1, read on the forward strand.
GACTATCCTTTTCTAAATTCAAAACCTTTAGCCACCGCTTATTCAATAAGTCCTCCAGAATTTTTTCCTCCAGGGGACACTCAAACACCGAATACTGAACCCGCTGACACCGCTGTTCCAACAACTTCGCCAAAAGTTGGCGACGCTTGTCGTCCCTCACGTCGTAGCAAACCAACCAAAAATTCGCCATAATGATATCCTTCTAAAGACTTGAGAGTAGGATCTGATGCACCGATTAGTTCACCGAAAAATAAAAGCCTCATAGTCCAGGCGAGTTTCTACCAGACAACGACCCAGCGATCGCGCCTGCTCCAAAAGGATCTGACTTAGTTTCAGCTTCCGATGTTGGGGGGGATATAAAATAGAATCCTGGAGTTGGCGTTCCAAGTGTCCCAAGTACAGCTTTTTCGCCGTTTGTCCCAACCAGATCCCCTCCTCCTCCCCCGGTGCGGGTTCAAAATCGTTAGGATCAATCAACCGACTGTTAACTATAGCGATCGCCACTCGATCGACCACCACCGGGCGAAATTCCTCCATCAGATCTAGTACCAAATTGGGCCGAAATGGGGCGATCGCATGAAAAAACCCCAAATAAGGGTCGAACCCCGCCTGAACAGTCGCCGCAAATACCCGCGCCAACAAAACCCCATAACCCCAACTCAATAGGGCATTAACGGGATCTTTAGGTGGGCGGCGGTTGCGTCCGGTGAACTTCCACTCCGGGGGAAACCAGTGGGTTAGGGCTTGGAAATAAATGCGGGCACAGAGCCCCTCAACTCCCATCAATTCATCGCGCGCGAGGGGAGTTTCTGTCTGTTTCAAGCGGGGAAGGTAGGAGGCGATCGTGTCGATCGCTTCAGTTAATTGGGTGATTTTACCGTGAGTTTCTCGGTTGCGTCGCTGGAGAAGGTATCGCTGGTTACGGACTTTCCCCAAAATTAGCTTTTGGGCCAGAGCCATGCCGAAGGTGGTGTCCAGGGCGCGATATTGGGCGAGTCTTACCGTCGGGTTGGTGTGAAAGTGTCCCTGGAGACGGCCGCGAAACCGTCCGTCTTGGCGTAGGAAAATGGTTTCGATGCCACGATCAAGAAGTTGGGCGATCGCCCTATCGGTTAACTGAACGCCCGGAAGTATCACCACTAAATCAATTTCCGCTAGGCGGCAAGTTGTGGAACCTTTGGATTGCTCAATTATGACAGTTCTTTTGGTAATCATGCAATATGGTTTCCCAGTCCCCCTCCCCCCTGGGATTCCGATTTAGGGTGAGGGTAATCTTTCCGGCTATTTCCCTGCTGTAATTATCGCACCTTTGGGATGATTTACTGTCATCACCTATACAGTCTTAATTTTCGAGATTTCTCTAGCCCGAGGAATGGTGAGCGATCGCCATTTTTCTGGTTGTCCTGAACCCGAAGTTAAAGCCATCTTGGCAACTCATTAATTCTCAAATCGGGCAGGAGACCTGGCAATTTATAGCTCTGAATAACCATCGGGACAAGCAAATTTTCCATCTTGATTCAATCTGGCTTGAGGCGGTAACTCTGTGGTTGTTTCATTACTTTCACACATGATAATAGACGTTATGCCACCAGAGAAATACACGATTCCTGTGTAGCTTTTTAAAAATGATTTTTTAGCTTGTGCTGCCACCTGAACCATCCTATCTTGGTCAATGTAAACAAATTTATAGGAGTAATTATCTGTTTCATCCGGTAGACCAAGACCCAAGGCTCGCAGGGAATCTGAGAACTGTCCTCTCTCCATGTAAAAAGCTTGTTGAGCTCTCAGAATTGAGCGGATGAACTGTTGGGGTTCCACTTGCATTTCCCTGGCTTTTTGTTGCTCCTGAGAATGTATCTCAATATTATCAGAAATAACAGTAGAGACTCTTTCATAAACAACAGCGTCATTACTAAAATTAAGAGAAGTCGCAGGACGAGAACCATCTGAATTATCCGACATCAAAAATTCTATCCTGAGTTGGTCGCGGTCAGGAAAATCAAAGATAGCTACTAGAAATTGGGGAGAATTTTCATGGTCAGAACCAAGTATCAACAAATAGTTGACCTGATCATCTGACTCAATACTATAAGAAGCGACTACATCGGCTTGATTCTCTGAAGTCCCCACTAAAAAAACATTGTCCTCTGTAAAAAATAAAGACGGTGGCATCTCATCATTGAAAGTTTCCAGTTTCCAATGCCCTATCAACTGATCAGCAGCTTTGGCTTCATTCCTACTAGATGTTAGTGAAATCTTGAGAAAATTCGACGATTCACTAGCTCCCCCAAAAAACCATAATCCCCAACCCCCTAAAAGTAAAACCAAGGAGACACCACTTCCCATTAAAAACCATACTAAAGGAGTAAACTTACTTTTGTCACTACCATTATTGTTCATTTTTTTATCCTATAGACTCAAATAAGTCTAATTGTAACTTATCCAAGACTTCACTGTTGAGTTTTGTGAAACATCGATATCTTCAGGATATACGGTGTAATTTGTTGCATTCCATACCAAATTAAGTTTCCTTGGCGATTTAGAACCGAAGATGCGATTGTCTCATCAGCAGCGATGTTAGGGGGATTTGTCAGGGGTTCAGATTCTGTGTCCGGTACTGAGGCTAGTGGTAGCCAGTTCCAGAGGGTTCCCAAACTGAGGTTGAGGGATTGAGCAAACTCCGAGGTGGTGAGCGATCGCCCCATGTTATCTCTGTCGCCGCGCAATGGTTGGGAAATGCTGATGTCGGATGCTCCAGAATTGTATACCCCAAGTGCAACCGCCAACGCCACCCCCCCTCTCTCCCAGAAATCATCAAATCAAAATCCCTGGGGTTGCCGCTGAGTCACCCCCGCTTAAATCGATGGGATTTACAAGGTGAATTTACTGGCTAAATTCCTGTTGGAGATGAATAGCAATGGTATTGGTTTCCGCGAGATTTCGTCCCGTGGTCTGGATGCAAATACCATAACCCGCATCTGTCCAAGTTAGCACAAACTCCACAATCCCATTGGGGTAGGTGCGGCGAATCGGTGTTTTTTGCTGAGAGTTAAAAGGCAGAGAATTTACAATATTTTTGACATAGGGTGAACGGCGAACTTTTTGAGAAAAAGCCATCAATACATCTTTGCCATGGTCATCTCGCAAACTGATATTTTTCGCCTCCGGTTTAGTGTCATCTTGGGGAATTAGCGCTAAAATTGCCGTTTCCTGTTTGGCGAATTGTAGGCGCGATCGCTCATTAAATAGCACCCCCATAGCCGACAAACTAATCAAATCATCTTCCCGGTCTATCAAAGATGATAAATAGGGGTCGTCGATGTCAGATTCTACTAGGGAGACTTCAGCCGTTTGTTCAGTTTCCAGATATTCAAACAGTAAATAGTTGTTCAGCCAAAAAGCTAAATCTAGGGCGACTGGTTGGGGGGGAAGTTCGATGACTTCCGAAAATTTCTCGAATAGGTAATAGACGGGAATTCCTAGGGCTTGTCCAATCATTCCGGCGAAGGAAATTTGGGCTTTATATCCACCCGTAGCATTAATGGCGATCGCTTCCGGGGAAAACGTGCGAACCTCGGTGCTAATTTCCTTAACCAAATTTTTCAAGCCTTTTTGTCGAAAATCCTGGACGCTATCATCACGCAGTCCGCTCAAAACTCGATATTCAACCTGTTGAAAATTGAGGGGATTTCTGGTATAATCAAAATAGAGTTTCAGCAGATTTCCCATGGCTCTGCCATCATCAGTATCTGATACCAAAAATATCAGACGGTTGCGGTCTGCCAAAAAGCCCTTATCACAAATACTGGCGATCGAGTTAATTTCCGCCCCACAAAGGCGATCGGTATTCCTACGTTCCAGCAGCAGAAGGGATAACTGTTTCCAGTTTTGGGCATTAAAAGCCCCTTGAATAGCCGCATCATCAGAGCGTTTTAGGTTATTCAGCAGGCTAGTTCCCACGGTGCAAATGAGTGTATTTCTCATGATTATCTCCGATTTATTGTTGGGAGTTTAGGTGTGATTTACACAATACGACCGAGTTTTTCTCGAAGTTCCGCAGTCGCTTCGGTCAGATGTTCGGGTTTGTATCCCGTCGTTTCAACTGAAACCGCAATATGGTGGGTATCGCTGTCGTGTAAGTGCAACCAAAGAACATGGCAACCGTCTGTCGTTTTCTGGCGTGCGGATTTCACCCCATTTTTGGGGGCGCTAAAGGCATTTTTATCAAAACGAACAAGATCAACCCACGGTAGGTCTTGAAGGAGTTTTTCAACTTTTTTCCAGCTTTTTGGGCGGTGATGTCCTTTTTTGTCCCCTTGGACTTGAATCACATCATCCCGCGATCGCCCTGATTCTGGTAAATTGGCACGGCGAACCATCGGCTGAGGCAGACCCCCCGTATCGATGTAGGGCAGATAAACCAGGGTTTTGTAAGACTCGTGAACGTAGCAGACCGGAACGCCGAGGGCGTTTCCCACCAATCCCATCACCATCGTTTGAGCTTTAAAACCCCCCGTCGCCGCCAGTGTCACCAGTAGTCCGGCAGCCTGGGCTTCCTGAATGTGCGTGCGTAGCAGTTGCGCCATGCGATCGAGTGCAGAACCCCCTTCGTCAAGTTCATAGTTAATATCGGGAATTTTTTCCAGGGTCACATATTTCTGTCCGTGACATTCCTGGAGATACGCTTGCAGAACTTCGGCGCATTCTTGACCGGAAGGCGTATCAGAATGAAGTAAAAGGATGCGATCGTCCTCTAGCGGATCGAGTCGCCAGAACGTATTGGTTTCCGCACTAATTGCTTCCATATCGGCGGTTTTCATCCATGCTAGCGGTTCTTCTAAACTGGAAAATGCTCGCTCGTTGTTGGGAACAAACTTTCCCGCCCAAGGTCGTTTTTTGTCTTCAGGAAGATTGCGATCGGGGTTGGTGCGTAGGGAGGTTCCTACAGTCATAATGATAGTTTGCATGATTTTTTAATCTCTGGATTGACGACTGAATGGTTACGGCTTCACTTTTTTGGGATAAATAGGGAAACTCTCAGGAGTGGGTGAAGCCAGGTCAGGGAGAACCAGTTTTAATCCCAACTCCTCTTTGGTATCCTGCTCGTTAATGGTCATGGTCAATTACCCCAAAATTGCACTAAAGGACATCTGCATCTCGTGTTCTTAATGTCTAACTCAACTGATATTAATCAATCAACTTAATTTTCTTAATTGTCCCATCATCCTTTAACTCGGTAATCTCTACCCGCACAGTTTGACCCTCAGACAGGGAACTGGCCTTTCTGGGTTCCTTCGGACTCAGGCGAATTGTACCCAGCATTTCACAAGTCACCTTATGTCCCTTAATTCCTGTTACTATGGCATCTAATTGACTACCCACAGATAGATTAGCTGCTTTCATTATTTCTTTCTTTTTTTTTTGGGTATCGGATTCATCTGGGTCTGGAATTTTTATTTTATCCCGTATTGTTCTGAGGGTTTCTGGGGGTACACCACCATTCTTGTAATAGCGCATCAAACGAAACGACCAACCCAGAATTTTCAGCATGGTGACACTGTTTTCTATATCTCCCTTAAGGTGCTGTTTACAAACACTTTCAATCATGGCAAAATACTGTGGTGTTGTTTTGCTATATCCGATGCGATTGCCTTGTTTAACTAGGGTTTCTAAGTATGTTAAAAACCGCTTTCCGGCATCGGGCTCCTGTTGGATTGCCCGCAAATAAAACAGGGCTTTTCCAAGTTCGTTAACATCGGCTCCATTGATAACTAAATCGATAGCTATTTTGTGGGCAATTTGCCATTGGCGTTCAGAGAGAGAATAATTGGTTAAAGTTGAAGTTACCATGATGTGATTTTCTGAGGGTGTCAGGAGTTGCTTAATCGCTGTATTTAGGGATTAGTAATAATTAACCCATCAGCTTTGGTTAATACTCCGCTCGCGCTTCCCGGTTGGTGGGATAGGCGAGGATTTTTTGCAGTTGTTTTAACTGGGGAAGTTCCAGCAGTTTTTGTTGGTGCGCGGCGGCGATCGCTTGTTTAATAAAAGTTTGCAATTCAGAACCTGTTAAACTGGGCGGCTCTGTGTTATAATCGCTATAGCGATCGCGCATTGATTCAGTTCTTTGAATTTGCGTGATTTTCACCGTCATAGTTCCCATGCCGATAGGTTTTCCCGCTCCCACTTTTAAGGAAAATGGATAATCTTGATCCTGTCCCAAAGAAGCTAACAGCGCTCCCAATTCTGCCAGTGTCAAATTCTTAAATGGAAGTTTATTCTCAAAGACATACTGCCGATTAGCTTGCTGGACTGGAATTCCCTTTTGTTGATTGCTTGAAGCCACATTTTCTGTTTGATAGTAAAATTTACGCCCCTTCAAATTTCCATTTAATTGTCCTTGTGATATCTGATTTCGATTGTTAACATAATATTCTTCACAATTTCGCTGAGGTTCATGGAGTGATGGCATACATCCTGTCTGGCTCTGAATGTTAGATGCTTTTGCATCTGCAAATTCAAGCAACCCCTGAAAACCCAAAGCACCAAAAATTCGACAAGCAGGACAAAGTTTTACACTACGTTTTTGAATTTCATTTTTTTTAGGTTTGCACTCTTTATATCCTCTAGGAATATTTAAAGAGTATCGCAACTTGCCGTCTTGTTTTGTTTTTTGATAACCTTGGGTTTTAATCTTACAGACACAACTAACAGTTAATGCCTCATAAATTGACCGCACCACTCCTTTTAAAGAACTACCGGGAATGGTGAGTTTTTCATTGCCCGTTTGCATGGTTTTAATTAGGGGAATTTTAGACTGTCCCAAATCCCTGCCCATCATCACAGTTCCCGTGGAAATATGCAGGGCAGTTTCTACGGTTAATTGTAGGTGCAAAATCCCATGAATTCGGTTTTTTAAATACTTATGATGTCCGGCTGGAGAAGTTAAGGTCGGAGCATTAGGGGGAAATTCTACAAACTCGTAAGGTTTGGAAACTTGGGAAGCGTTGTCTGGTCGTCGATTAGGAGGTGCCATAATTATTGATAAGTTAATGCGGTAAAGTGGATAGTGGCAGTTTGGCGATCGCGAAAATATCGCTGTTTGATATCGATTTCATCCGGTAAATTACGCAGGCGGCGAGGTAGTTTAGTTTCGGTCGGCGGATACACTTTCGCCTGCAAATCCTGAAGGTCACAGCACCAATCCCCCTCCATGGCAGTAAATCCTGGGGGCAATTGTGCGGGTTCTATTCCTAACCATAGTATATCATAACTATCGCCTTTTTGTTGCCACCGAATTTCGGCAGTTTGGTTAAAAACCTGTCCGGTTGGGGCAAGTTTGTCGGGGTCAAAATTCTGGCAAAATCCGCTAACCTTATCTACAGTGCGACCAAAGTAAATCGCCTTAGAAAGTTCCTGAATTAAAGCCTGTAATGCCGTAGCAGAAACCTGGTTTTTTGTCCCTACAAAAGCTGTTCTCATGCGGCTACACCTCCCAATAATTTACGCCATTTGGGAACGGATTTGGTAAATAAGTCTTTAACCTGTTCGCTTCCCGTCCAGGTCTGTTTGACTCCAAAACCTAACTCCATTAATTCCCCGCCTACGGGAACCATCACTGCGTCATCAGTAGGAAAATGATAGGGATTTTCTGTTAAAAATACGCCCGCGCCGAGTAGTTGGGTACGTTCCCAAGATTTATCAGAACCCAGCAAACAAATGCGATCGCCTTCCAATATACAACCGGGATAACTGACCACGGCGGAGTTAAGTTTAACGTCTACTGTTCCCAGTCCGCGAGATTTAGCAAACCCTAAACCGAACCATCCATCATCAAGATCCCGCAGGACTAAACCGATTAATGCTAATTGTGCTAAAGTAAAGTTTTTCAGGTGAATTTTAGTGCGAAATTCCCCCGCAGTACAAACTTGATAATTAAAGGGACCCACCGCCACCGAACCGAAAACGCGATCGATAGCGACTCCGTTTCTTTCTTCGAGTTTTAGGGGATGTTCTTTGGTGGGGTAAGCGTCCTCAATGCGTAAACGGCTGGCGATCGCAGTATTCCCAAAAAGGCGATCGGTAAATGAGGAATGGCGATAAATTTCGGCGGGGTTAGTAATGTTGTCCAGATACTTATTCGCATTCAAATCTAGGGGGTCATTCGCCCAAAGTTTATCAGGATTTTGGGGGCGTTTATCTTCCCCGACGGTGCGGACTATGCGTTCAGCGTGGGCGCGAATTGCCCCTTTTAAACTACTTCCGGGAAGGTAAACTGTGCGCCCCCCTTGATGGTAGGTTTCTACAAATTCCATATCCGGCTTGGTGGGGTCTGCTCCCTCTTTACCGGATTTAATTAACAGGGGACCCAAGGGCAAAATACTCAGGTCAATGGTACAGTGATTAACAAATCTTTTGTGCATGAGTTTAACCTTGGTCGATTAATTAGGATTTAAAGATATCTGATACTGTGGTTTGCAGTTCAGGAAAGGTGGGGGAAATAAGGCGATCGCTTTCTCGGTAGGCGTTGGTTTTATACAGTCCATTTTCATTAACCATTTGCGGTGGTTCTAACAAGGCTGAATAACTGGTGGGGTACGCTTCCCAAATATCCCTATCAACAACGGTAATATCGGGGTAGCGACCCGGTTCGGTACCAGATCAGGTAACTGTTCAATAAACCGTCTAAAAGTTAGTTTGGTTTTGGTTTCTTGGGTCGCAGTCATAGGGTATCCTCAATTAAACAGCATTGGTTTCCGTCAAGTGTTGCGATCGCACATTTCTGAGTTTATCAATTAACGCCCTTGTCCAGGATTGTTTGTAACCCTGTTGTTCATCTTCATTGAGTTCATACAAACTCAAATCCTGATTAACTAGCATTTCCAAATATTCCAGTAATTCTTCAGGATTATCTGGATTAACCCATTGCATTTTATCAATGTCTAATCTCACCACTCCTAAACCACGCGATCGCCCTCCACCGAGGGGAATTTGTTCCGTTTCAAATTGATGTAATCCCACCATTAACAACCCCAATTCCCACTCTTCGGCATTTTCCACTACAGCTTTAAACTCGAAGGGAGTCCCAGCGGGGACGACTTGGAAATCATAAAGTTTCCCTTCCGCCGCCGTTTCCGTATCGCGATCGATAGCGACTCCATCCCTTTCTTGATACTGACCAAACCAATTATTTTCGGGGTCAAATATGGTTAAATCTCGCACTTGAAATTTACTGGACAACCAGGGAGAACCGAATACCAGAGAAACCAGATCCGTATGTTCGATAATAACTTGAGTTAGTTGGCGATCGCTATAACTATTTTTGAAACCTTGCATTTCTTTGGATGTAATTGACCATTCATTTTCATTAGCCGGGTTAGCGACCAAGTGACGCAATTGGTCAGCATCAATCTCACTAAAAACCCCCCGCAAAAAACTTTCCAGACGCGATCGTAAAGCACCTTTAAAACTCGATCCCGGAATCAACGGACGACCCAAAGCATCTTTAATCACCGGAAGGTCAGAGCCAATGGGTTCGAGGGAACGTCCCGCACTCACCCGTAAAGCGGTTACAGTATGGAGAATTCCTGTAATTTCTAAGCGGTTTTTGAATCTAGCAAACATAAGAACACCTACAATAATAACGTTAACCAAAATTCAAACAACTACATCCCTTTCAGTAATCATGCAATACGCCTTCAAAGTCCCTATCCCCCCCTGGGAGAGGGATTTAGGGTGAGGGTAATGTTTAGTAAGATTTCCGAACAAGCTGTAAAAATTAATTTCTGTCCCTAGCCAGGTTAGTAGTCGTCTTGACATCGGTTTTAGGGAAATTTTACCATTAATGTATTCCCTCACAGGTTTGGTTTTTGGGAGTGGCAGAAAATCACTCAAGGTGATCCAATCAGACCGGATAGATACTCTCATGGTGCTGGCAAAAGTAGAGTCAATAAACTATCAAGATTTGGAATTTTTCATTTCGTTTTTATACTTGAGATATCGTGCGCCATAACCTAAATAGCGGCGAATCAACTCCAGCCATATACTATTGATATTTTTGCGATTGACCGATTTGCCAATATTTTCTGCTGCCGTTTTTAGGGTTTTATCAATGTCGTAAATAATGCGATCGGCGAGAGAATTTTTCCCCCTTCCCCATTTCCTTTCCCGTCCCACCTGATAGAGTAAGAAGTTTTTAATCACCTCTGTACTATCGGTGGTATCTGCTACGCGAACCAGGTTGCGAAATTGTGACTCTTCCAAATTTTCATATTGGGTTTTATCTAGTGCATCCTGAATAGCTATAACCAGTTGGTCTTCAGCTTGGCGGATACCGCGCTGAATTTTTAGTTCAATTTGAGTCTCTGAATTGCTGGTAGTCATACGGCATTCTCCCTAAATACATGGTGAAATTCATGGCAAATATCCACTTGACCGAAACCTTCCGAAGTGCGATCGCCAATCCCTTGAGCCTCCATCTTTTCTAACACATTATACCATGTGTCAATCTGCTCGGTTCCGAATAGATAAACACTGCCTTTGGTGGTGATTAGATCGATATCTTTCATCAATCCCCAGGCGGCATTCCAACCGGAAACATAGTCATAACTGCTGTAAGCCGCATGGAGGGTTAAGCTGTCGTCTGCAACGCCACCAAAGTCGCGCAACATCTGCGGGGTGATCACGGTAGTTCGTCGCCAGTTATCCCTAAAAATACCATCAGATTTTAAGTTAATGGTAAAGTAGGTATGTGGCTCTGTACTGACATTATACAACTTCTGCCATATTTCCAAGCGGTTTTTTAACTTTTTGTTAAATTTGTCTATTTGCTGCTTAGTCTGGGATTGCCAATTAACGCATTTTGCCTGCAATTTCACACGACCTAATCCCCGTGAAACTCCCCCACCTAAACGAAAGCGATCGCCATGATTATTAAGAAACTGAGTCAGTCGGTTCGCCAAAGCGTCATCACCCACCAAAATAGAGCCTTGATATTGACTCGGCTGATGAACTTGATCAACAACTTGGGACTCGTTGAGAACCTCCAAACTGTAAAGGATTTGTTCTTCCGAAGTAGCGCGACGGCGGTTAATTCCCACCCTGGTTAACAATCGTTTAGAAGCGGATATGCTTTGATACTGTTTCCCATGGGAAATATAGAAACCATTAAAAGGTTCAACTCGTCCGTCACCATTATTTTCTAAGTCTTTAGGACATTTGGGATCATAAAGTTGTCCGCAACTTTCCGCACAAAAGCGATCTATTAAAGTATCAAAAACCCCGCAGTTATCAGGTAAAAATCCCGATTTAGCTTTGGCGCTAACAGCCGTGACAGGTAAAAGTTTAACCTCGGCTTGATTTTGGGTTGGGTAAGCATTAGCAAAAATCGCCGGATTATCATCAACAAATAACTGAGAAAAATCATCATCAGACTGAGGTTGATTATTACTTAGTCGCAGTAAATAGCCAGCGATCGCACCTCGAATCACAGAACCCGCGATAAAATCGGCAGCTTCACTAACAGAACCCGGTTTTTTGCGACCAATAGCTAAGGGTGATTCAGCTATAATCGTCAATTTAATTTCCTTCATGCTGCACCTCTAGGAATTAACTTTTTCCACTCCGTTGGAGAAATATTTGAGGGTTGAATTTGCCAAGTTAGCCAACCCAGCCCAGCAGATTTACTCCCTCCTAAAGCCGTGATATGATGTAAAGCAGCTAAGATTAAAAGTTGTGCTTGGGGAGTCACATTAGGATAAATGTTGATCTGTCCAGTAAACTCTAATTTTAGGTTAGCTGGGGAAGTTTCCAAAAAGTAAAGTTTTTGGTCCTCCGCCATGCGACGGCTACGGTTAATCGTCACTCCCGGACGTATAACTTCCGGCAAATTGTCGGCGGTCACATTACACACCAAATCATCAAAATCTACACTAGCAGGAAGGCTAGGGTTGCCAAAAATTTGGCAAATAATACAGTGATAATCGCCATTGTCATCAGCTTGATATTGATGCTGAAACCCGGCTTCTTCTTCATCGGAAAATCCGTTTCTTTGAGGACACATAGTTTCAGCTTTGGGGGAGTCGCAGACATTCCATCCTAAACTGCGTGCTAATTTTTCGCACTCATGGCGCAAGCGACCTTTAAATTGAGAAGCCGGAATCAACAGTTTGCCGTCGGCGGTGCGGACGATGGGTTTATCCGCCAAGGAACCAGAGGAACCCCCCGCACCCACACACAAGGCTGTATCAATGGTGGCTGTAATTGGTAAAGAGGCGATCGCTGGGTTAATAGACTGAAGGTTAATCATGATTTACTTACCTCTGTTTCTTGGGGTTTTTCAGACTCAGATTGATAGTCTATTTCAATGAAAGGATAAAGGTCAATAATTTCTCGCCACAGAGTTTCATATATGGTAGTCTTGTCATCAACAATTGACATCCAAGGAGCCAGGGTTCCGTTATTATTTTCATCTTTTGGGAAACACCAAGCATCCTCAAAATTGTCTTTAATTATACGGCGATTGTCGGATTTTAAACGAACGCAAAAATAGCGATAATTGAGAATTGCCGTCCGTTTACCCCGTTCCAGAAAACTACGGATTTGATAAAGTTGCGATCGCGGAAAGTCCACCTTTTTAAATGCTTGAATTGTCTTAATCAAACCCCCAACTTCATGGAGAGTATAGGGTGCTGCATAAAGTTTCAGTTTTGGCTGGGTATTAACCACTAATCCATCTTCCCTAAACTTTTTAATATTGGATGAAATCATCGTAACAGATTTTAGGGTTAAAATGTCAACAGTTCCACCAAAATAATGATAATCTTTTTTGAGTTTTTTCGCCTTCTCCTTAGCAGATTTCAGCAGTTGAGAAACCAAATGATTAGCGTAGTAGATGGGGGTATCATATTTAATCGTCAGAACTCCCATAGAGGTGCTGAGAATGCTATCATAGTGGGTAGCATTTTCGGCTAAGTAGCGATGAATATTCCCCGGTTTTCTAGGTTCGGTAGATTTCTCAATAATATTATTAGGTTCGGGAGATTTCTCAATAATATTATACCTACCTTTGGCTGCTAAAATCTCCTCAAATTTTTCGCCGATATCTTTGGCGATCGCTAAAGACTTATTAGCCGGAACCATAATCATCACATCATCCCCACCAATGGCAATAATTTCAAAGGGATGAACCCAGGCATTTTCGCGTTTTCGATTGTCCGGTTTTCGGAGATTTTTAAGCTGGTGAGGATGCAGGTTTTTAGCTAAAGCATAATAAACCGACTTTTCTGTAGCTTCCAAAATATCTTGACTGAACTGGCGGTATTTTTCTGGGGTCTTAATTTGTTGAATGTACCCACCCATATTATTGCCATCAGCATAAATCATGCTTAAAAAGTAATTGCTACTATTAGCAATTTCCTCCATATTCCGACTTTCAGTCACATTTCGAGAATGGTTTCCTCCATAGTATTTTTGGTGTTCACTCTCGGAATCATCCAGATAGTTTTCAAATTTTTTCACCCAACTTTTAACATATCCAGGTTGCCAAGTCAAGCCTAAACTTTGATACCAGTTGCGATTAGTATCATCCCGTTTAGTAACTTGACCCATGAAATATTTTCGCGCTATAGGTTCCGAAAATTTGGGTTTACTGGGAAGTCCCTCCACCGTATCAATTGCGGAAGTGCGATCGTTAGTATCTCGCACTAAATAAGGATGGGTTTCTAAATGTGGGGGATAGCTACGACTTGGACGATTTTCCGTAGCATTCCCACTCCGACGCTGATTAAACCTAATGGCTAATTTGCGAGTTAATTCATTGAAACTCTTGGTATTAAAAAAGCATTTCTTAACATCACTATTATCAGCTTTAGGATTCCCAAAATATGCCTCAACCAAAGGATTATTAACTTGCTTTTTATACCAATCAAACCAAGGGGTATCATCAAGATTTGGGGCCAGCATCCCAAAGCGAATTTCTAGAAGTCTGAACTTATCCCCCACCGCACAACTATTAGCGGTTAAAGTTTCATGGGTGTATCGTTTTTCAATAGCATTAGCGAGAGTGTCAACATAAGCAGCCGGACAAAAAGCGAGGATATTACCACCCGTAGCATAGATAATCAGTTCCGGTATAAGTGCATCAGAGAGTTGGGGAAATTCTCGGTTTAGCCAGTCACGAGGACTGCGATAGTCTTCTAAGTCATTATCAGGTTTTTGTTGTCCCAAAAAAGCCGGTAAATCAATCAAATTAATCCGGTCTAAAATTGCCGAAGCACCCCGAATTTCCATTAAGTTAGCCGACTCAAAAACATATCCTTTAACCTTAGTGACACCGCCATAAACTAAGCCAATAGGTGTAGTTTGATTCCACAAATCCCCCGCCAGTTTTTTTAAGGCGGTAATATCTTCGGGTTGATCATCATCAGGGATGTTTTGTAGATGTTCAACTTGTGTGACAATACCTGCTACTTCTGGGGGGACTTCGCCATTATTTCTCAGTGCATTTACTGCGGTCTCTAGTTGTTGGCGATCGCACTTGGGCTGTAGTTCTTCTCCCCACGCCAAACACCAAACTAGGGCGATTTTGAGGTCTTTTTTGATTTCTTGAATTGTAGACATTGGATTGGACATTATATTAGCAATTGAAATTTAATGATTGGAACTGATGAATGGAGAATTACCCAAAGGTTTTAGTTCTGAAAATTCGACTTGCTTCATCGCAATACTTCATGGCATTGTCGATGGCTGTTTTTAAATTTGTCCTTCGCTCTTCGAGGGAAGCATGGGCAATGGCTTTGCGAATGGGATTGACTTTTTTAAAGTATAATTCACCCAAAGCTGTGTTTTTTTTATTAGATAATAAATTTTTCCCTTTTTCTCTTTCTTGATGATTAGCTATATCCTGAATATTTTGAACCTCACAACTATAGGTAATAATGGATTCTACTAAAGCAATATAGCCAGTTGCGTAACGTTTGTTTTGAAAATACCATCGAGCCAGATCGAGTTGAAGTTCGCTATCGGGGATATTCTGACGAGAAAATCGTTTGACAAAGCGTTCGAGTTCCGGCTTCAGATACTGAAGTGGAGTTTGAGTTGTTGTCTCATCAAGTTCTCGCTTTAAGTCAGTGGCATTTTGGCGAAGTGTGGGAATGTAATTCAGATTCAGGGTATCAGAAAGTTTTGAAATAGAATTTGCCAGGGATTTTTCACCCTGTTCTGCAAGCAGAGAAGCGATCAGATAACCATTGCCAAAATTTTGTAAACTATAACCGCCTTTGATCCATCTGGTGATGTCGAATAAAGATTGCAAGTTGACAATTGGTGCATAGTTTAGTTCGCGAGAAATGTCTAGCATTCCATAGTAAACGCCTTTGATACTGACATTTAGTTCGCTGGCTATATCATTTATAAATGTCAAAACTAGAAAAAGAAATAAAGACAGCGACCGGAAAGAGTGAGTGATATCGATGTATAGTTCATCGCCGGATTGAAGGACATCAATCAATTCAACAACTCGCTTAAAGTTTTCCTCAATCTCCCTTTCGTTGAGTCCATATTTGATGGCAATACACTTGGATTTATCTCCTAAACTTTTTTCTAACTTGCCGAGTTGGATGCTGTTTAAGTCACTTTTATGATTGGCACTTTCAACAATTTCGGAAAGTTGAATATAATATTCAAAGTCGATTTCAATGTTCCGGTCTTGGCAAAACTGCTCATAAACAGCTTCCCACATTGATTTTACCGTTCCGATCAAAATGACTTCATCTATTTTGAGGTGTTGGTACAAAACAGATGCAATAAAACTACTTTCATAGTATTTGCCGTCTATTTCATATTTAGCGGTTTTGTATTGACGAATTTTTTGTTCGGTGATAGTGCTAGGCCCAGTCCCGATGGATGAAATTAAAATTTTTGCCATTTTTCCAACCTGATGGTAACAAAACTACATCAACTAATTGAAACCCGGGGATTTTGGTTGTCAGTCAAATCTAATCTGAGAACATCCGATCGCATCTCCTTTGACTACTAAAATCTAAAATCGCCCCTCCTGCGGCGAAAGTTCTAAAAAAGGGTGCTACAAAATGTGGGTCAATAGAATCTATAACCCTTACAGTGAGGCACTTTTACGATTTTGAACTTAATGCTTAAACGCCTAATGTTATCTCCTTATTATTAAACACAAATCTACTTTTTGACTGTAAACTTTTCTAAACGTTATCCTCCCATTTCAGTGATCCTCAGTTAGAGATGGCCATCCGGTGGGCTGATCATCTATCTACCTATCAGCGACAACCACTAAATTTACGCAAATTTAGAAAAATTGAATTGAGCAATTACCTCTAATGTCAGTGTAGAAGCCATTTACAGGGGCGATCGCTCCCCCTTGGGGGGCTTGTCCGATTGGAGATGTTCAGAAATACCGTTATGGTCGAAAGGGAAGTTGCCTTCCCCAACTCCAATTCCAAACCGTGCTTGCGAGTTTCCCAGCACACGGCTCCTGATGTGGATACCCTATTGTCAGTAGGAACAGGGCTACAACCCCCCGCTTGATGACTTCAACTTTCAAAGCTATATGTCTGCGTTAGTCTTTCAACTCGCTTTCGCCATTAAACCCTTACTTATTGCAGTCTCTATATCCACACCGTGACTAGTGGGCATATCCTAACCATTACAGTTAGGCATTAGCTTTCAGTCACATCCTTTCCCCTTAAAGGTATACGCTTACACTTTTCACGCTCTGCCGTGAGGCAGAGCCAATGAGGGGTTTAAACGTTCCATCTATGGGGGCATTCCATCTTTAGATTCGTCCTATCCACCGGGGTAATTTTAAAGGTCTGTGTAGGTAGTGAGTTGAAACTCCTACTTTTCCCCATACTCTTTTGAGCGCAGCGTGTCAACCTATTTCGCTACTTACTGATGACGATGGTTCAAGTCGGAACATTCAGATTTCCTTAGTCATGGATGGTTGGCAGTGGTCGCATCTGGTAGTGGGTTCTACTTCACGCCTTCCGTTCCCCGCTTCAATCCTGGGGTTGTGATTCCCAAAACTGGGGGTGGCTACCGCCGTTACTCTCTACTCCCTGATTTCTCAGTTTGTCTATGACCTTGAGTTCCCTGCCTTGCTTAGATTTCTCCAAGCGTCGGGACATATAAACAGTTATGGGATGGTCAGGGTGGCGAATCCCTTATATTCCACCAAGGAGTGGAAGTCCCACTGGGAGGTTATTTCAGGCATTGCAGCCCTATTTCACTCCTCAACGTCTCGCACCAACCCTTTCAGTATAACCATCACTGGAAGGGCCCCCTTCCATTTATTATAATGGCAAATTGATAGCCTGAAACTTTGAGCGCAAATGTTGGGCTTGCTGGGGGTCTTGGCGGTCGTACAGTGTCACAGCCTGACGATAGGCTACTAAGACCTCCCGGGGCGATTTAACTTGACCGTCTGCAGTTCGCAAATTCAACAAAACCCAGCCCAGATTTCGATAAGCTGCCGCCAAATTGCGATCGCATTTAACTGCATTCTCCAAATAATTTTTCGCCTGATGCCACTCACCGCTGGCGGCTAAAACTGTCCCTAAACGATAACAAATCCAAGCATCTTTGGGTTGTTTTTGATATATTTTATTATACCAATCAGCCGCTTTTTGAAAATCTCCCAGATGTTCATAAATTAAACCTCCATTTCTCATCACCCAATCGGGTATTTCCGGACACTGACTTGCTAAATTGAGACTTTGACGACAAGATACATGATCACTTTTACGGTACTCATACCACGCTTTAAATCCTAAAGCCAAGGCATTATTGGGGACTTGTTGAGTGAAGGCTTGCAGTCGCCGTGTTATGTCACCAGACTTGTTGGTTGTCACTCGTTCTAAAGCGGCAATTGTGAGAGGATAAAGCCAGGATTTTAGGGCGATCGCCACCGAGGAGGGCTGCTGCTGAGATTTAAAAATTCCCTGGGTTCCCGCCTGAACTACGATTTTCCACTGGCGAAGATGGAAAGATATCCAAGCCTTAACCCCCAGAGCAAAACTAGAATTAGGATCTAGGTTTAATGCTTGTTGAATTGTCTGATCCGCTTTTTGCCAGTTTCCCTCTTTTCCCAATGCCCAACCTAGGTTAGCGTGCATCCAGGCTTGTTTTGGACTAAGTTTAATGCCATGCTGTAATTGTTGAATCGCTTGTTTCCACTGCTGGCTACGACAGCTAACTAACCCCAAAATGCCATAAATTCGACCGTCTTGGGGTTTAATTTGCTGGGCTTTTCTGGCAATACTATCAGCGCGATCGCTATGATGATATAATAATATAATCGCCAATTCTATGAGGGCTTCGGCGTTGTCTGGTTCTTGAGTTAAACAATTTTGATAGGCGGTGACAGCATCGGTTAACTTGCCTTTTTTAACACAAGTTTTGGCGGTTTTATGAAGCGGAGAAATCAGTTTACCATCCAGGGCATCGATAAAATCTTGGGCGGTTTGTATGCGTTCATTTACCCGAAATTTTAACCCGGTTAATATTACCTTTTGAATGTAGGGGCTAATATTAGGGTTGAGTTGTCGGGGGGGAACTAGAGGATCGGGTAAGTTATTAGAAATAGCTTGGGCGCGATCGGCTGAGTCGGCGGGTAATTTTCCTGTTAATAATTCGTACATAGAAGCACACAGGGCATAAATATCAGTGGAGGGATAGCGTTTGGCTTGGCTAGAATACTGCTCAAATGGGGCGTATCCTCTGCTTAAAATTACGGTCATATCTCCGGTTTTTCCAGCGATAAATTCTCGGGTAGTTCCAAAATCAATTAAAACGACACGATCGCCACTGCCAATCATAATATTGTCGGGCTTAATATCTCTATGCAATAAATTGTGCTGGTGAACAATTGTGAGTGCTTCAGCGACGGTTTTGGTATACTTAATCACTAGAGGCTCATCTAGGGGTTGGTGATTATTCAATAACAGATTGGATAGAGTTGAACCCTCTATAAACTCCATCACCATATAAATAGTTGAATTTTCTTCAAAGCAATCATAAACTTTAGCAATATGAGGAGATTTACAACGACTTAAATAAATAGCTTCTAATTGGAACTCATGAAGTTGTTTCTTTCGATCAACCGGGGTAATTGATAAGGGCCAGAGTACAGATGTGCCTTGTCTGCATCCATTTTCTGGCCACAACTCTTTGATGGCTACAGTAGCAGAATTAGCGCAGTAAATCCCTTTGTATGTAATCCCAAAACCGCCTTGACTTATAAATTTTTTGATTTGGTATTTGCCCTGTTTTAGCCATGTACCTGTGGGTAAATACAGTCCTGAGTTAGTGGGAGTAGTAGTGGTGCTAGTGGGAGTTAAAGTAGCTCCGCAGGCCATGCAGAAGCGATCGCCTGGGCTGTTGTCATAGGCACATGATGGACAGATGTTACTCATAATTAGTTACCGTCAATTAAATTAAAGTTTTTGAGGATTGTTCAACTCTGTTAAATTTAACAGCAATGGGAGTAATACTGCATCGTAATGCCAACAAAGTCGCGTTATCGGGTGCGTCTCGTTTTAGCACCAAATTAATTGCTTCATTAACCGCAGTTTGCAAGGGTTGAGATTGGCTAAAAATTTCGATAAATTCCTCATTACTAATTAAATCCCAGACTCCATCGGAACATAACAAAATTAGATCGCCATCTTGCAATTGAATATCGCTTTTCGTTTGCACGTAACCCGGGGAAAGATTGGGTTTCGAGCCCAAGGATTTAGTCAAAACATTGCGATCGGGATGTTCGAGGCTTTCTTCGGCGGAAATTTGACCGCTGGCGACCAGCAGCGCCACCAAAGAATGATCCTCACTCAACTGCTCAATTTTGCCGTCACTCACCCGATAAATGCGACTATCACCCACATGAGCGATCGCCAATTTTCGGGACTCTATCAAGGCTAAACTTAACGTAGTTCCGCCATTATGTACCGCCTCAGATACCGCCGAGTTAGCGCGATCGACAATAGAAATTAACCACTGGCTGCTGTTTTTTGAAATATTTTCTTCTTCCTGGCGAAATCCATCAATAACCGTTTTCACCGCCAAACGACTGGCTACCTCACCCGCCGCCATTCCTCCCATACCATCCGCCAAAGCTGCTAAAATAACCTGCTCAGATGCTCCTTGATTAATTTGAGCAATTCCGTAGCTATCTTCATTTTGGAGTCGTCGGGGAGACAGTCCCAGGGTAGATTCACTGGCGATTTCCCAATTGACGCGATCGCCCCCCAATAGTTTACGAGTTTCGATGACCAAACCTCGCAGTTGTGACAAGGAAAAACGCTCATCAGGAATGGCGGACAAGGAGATAGTTAGCAGTTGTGACAAATGGGGCATATCGCATTTTTTTACACCCAGAAAATCACTGTCTGGCTCTCTTCCATACAACCCATGATACAGTAAAGCACCAATGGTATAAACGCTGCTTTTTTCACTAGGAATAGGATGGGATGATAGTTCGGGGGCACAGTAATTTCCCATGACTCCCGAACTCATTGGGGTGTCTTCTGGGTAAACGCCAGTCAGGTCAAAACAGCGAATGGGTTGACCTATTTCTAACCAATCTGGGTTGATGTCGATCGCACACCAGTGACGTTGATGGAAATACCAGAATAATTGACAAATTGGCGTGATCGCTTTTAAAACTTCCAGGGGGTTCGGACTATTTTTTAACCACTGACTTAATACCCGCTCAGGATGGGGAAATTCGGTCAATACCAATAGGCGATCGCCTTCATCACTCGCTAGATTTTCTTCAGGATAATATTCAGGTTCCAGGTAATTTTCTCCCTCATCTGTCTCCGGCTCAGACCCTTCATATAAATCTTGATTATCCGTGATATTTTCCGCCGTATTTTCTAGGGTCTGATTTTCTTGATTTTCGGTTATGCTTTCTGCCGTATCTGCGGCGGTTTCTGTTTCATTTGTTAACTGCTCTATATCCTCCGAATTTTCGGGGATTTCCTCGGACCCATCAGGACTCGATAAAGTCGATAATTCGTGGTCTTGATGGGCAGTTAATTCCGGGGTGATATGGTCAGCTTCGATGGTTTCTTCTGTCAAGGGTTCTTGCACAATTTTAGACAGATCAGGAACCTGGATTTGAGCGAGTATGGGTGCAACCAAACTATAATCCGCCAAGGTTTCCCGCAATTGTAATTCTTGTTGCAACAAACCCGTTGCCGAACCCACTCGCAAAAGTCCCAGTTGAGGATGTTCACTACCTGCATTTTCCAGACTTACTTTAAAATAGTGAATGCGATCGTTGCTTTGACCCAGGTTGGCGGCAACTCTTACCACAAAATCTCCGATTTGTAAACAGGTATTTTCTGAAATCACGAGCCCATTTAATAATCCGTATAAGTTGAACCATAAGACAGGAGATAATCCCAGTTTTTTATCTCCTAATTGAGTCAATTAAAACTCAGAGTTTGCCCACACAAACTGAACTTTTCCAAAAGCAACCTCATCACCGGGATTAAGACAAGTTGGGCTAGTAATCCTCGCTCCGAAGCGACTTTGACCCTTTGGTTTAATGAAAATTCCATTAGTTGAACCCAAGTCTTTAATCATCCAATTACCCGCTTCCGGGTAAATTTCTCCGTGATGGCGCGATACCGTTTCTCCCCCGGCAAAGTTTTCTAAATCGATATCCACCGGCCCCATATCCGGGTCAAAAACTCCCACCAGTGCCACACCATCTAAACGAAATTCAGGTTGAGGTGCGTTAGCTTGTTTGGCGACCAGACGCGCAGTGGTAGCCGTAGGGAAAGTGAGGGGTTCGTTTTTGGGGAAAAGATCGACTTCCTCAAAGGGAGGGGTGAAGGGAAAAAGTTCGGGGCTGGAATTACTGACAGGTTCAGGGGGTGCGGGCACAGATGTGGCAGTGTTCAATTCTGTACCACAGACCTCGCAGAATTCGGCATCATCCAGGTTATCATAGCTACAGCTTGGACAAGTAATAGACATGATTTTATCTCCTAATAAAGGGCTAATATTTTAGTGAGAGTTGGAATCATTTATGATCCGGTTAAATTGCGAATTTGGTCTTCGGAAAGACCCAGTTCGGAATCGTTGCTCATTTTCACAGTTTTACCTTTGGCTCCCATTTTGACGGTTTTGCGGGTTCCAGAAGAAAGTTTGCGAGTTTTGCGGACTTCTTCAATGCCGACGTTGAGAGATTCAACCATTGCGTCGTTGCCAATTTTAACGGTTAATCGTCGGGCAGTTTCCAGCAATTCTGCCGCTTGTTCGGGATTTTGATCAGCGAGGTTGGCGGCGCGATCGACAATTCCACTGATATTTCGCTGCTGCACATATCCCATGACTTCCGGGTTGGTTTGGGCGCTTCCTCCCTGTCCTGCCACAAACTGAACGACTAGGTTTTGGGGGGGAAGTTCACCCCGCCGTTGCTTTCCCGGAATGTCGTAAGTCAGACCAAGTTGGGCAATACGAACCTTGGCTTGGCTATGACTTTCCAGGTCAAATTCTAATAGAAAAACCGTGTCATCATTGGCGATCGCACTTCCAATTAAATAAGGCTTTTTATCCAGGGCAATTTCAGCACTATCGGGATATACGCGACTAATTCGTGCTAATTTGACACCCTTGACTGTGCTGATATTTAACTTGAGGTTATTGATCACTTCCGATTGAGCTTGTTGAACTTCCTCAAAAATTGTATTAGGAAGTTCGGAAATAGGAATATCCGTGGTTCCGGTGTGGGTTTGTGTTTCCACAACATTAAAAACTCGGCCCCCAGTACGATCGCTCAAATACAGTAACAAATCCTCGTTATACTCGCCAACTCCCAAAGCTGTAATGGGGATTCCCGCCTCAGCGAATTGTGTCGCCAGGTCTCGACAATCGCTTTCATCAAAAGTCTGTCCGTCGGTGAAAATGAGAGTCCGGCGACTGCTGAGATCGCAGTTTTTCAGGATGTTTAAAGCCTCTTCCATTCCCAAAGCCATGCGAGTGCCGCCGCTGAAATTTCGGAGTTGACCGATCGCATTTTTCAAAGATGCCGTATCTGTCGATGCAGTCAGGGGAAGCAGGACCGACGCGGAGTCATCAAACCGGACTAATGCAATCCGATCGCGGGAGTCAGCTTGGCCGGAACTGACCAGACCTTCGAGGGATTCGATCACCTGGTCAATTTTAGTTTTTCCCCCGGTGACTTGTGTATATTGCTTTCCATCCAGGAAATAACTATTACCTGTGGGTATAGTCTCCTCCCCTTCCAAAACTTCATACATGGAGCCACTGGTATCGATCACAAAGCTAAATGTGGTCGAGGGACGACTGGCGGACACCTCCGCATTAGGTCGCAGTTTCAGCATCACAAATAGCTTTTGTCCAGCTTTATCAGCATTGAGAAATTCTAAGTGGGGGGTGATAGTAACGTTCAGCATGGTTGGTGAAATTTAGGTAAAATCCAAGGGAGGTAAAGCACCGCCTTGGGGTTCAATTTGCGAAAAATCGGGAGGGAATAAATCGGGAATTCGACGATCGCCCGAATCTTGTATTTGGTGGATCTCCTCGAATTCCAGGGCAGGTAAATCCAACGTGAGAGATGTGGTTCGATAGCCTTCTCGGATATCTTCTAGCCATGTCTGTATGATTTGTTCGAGGTTAGCATTGTTCAGGGCACAGGCGGTTTGTTGTTGCAATTGCGATCGCATTTTTTCACGCAATTTTGAATTAAAAATACTCTCCGGGTTGTTTTCCTCCTTTTCACTGATATTCAGATTATAGGATACTGGATGCGGGTCGGGTTGACTGGTGCTTAACAGGTAAAGTGTATATTGAACCATTTACATAAAATTAATCAAATAATACCTGATTTAAAGCCTTTCTTGAACTTCCAATATAATATCTCCAAACTGGCGGCGATCGCCATCATTTAGTTCTTGTCTAAATCGCTTCATTTTCCCAAATTTCGGATGCTGTGACAGAGCCGAGTCAAATTCTAAGATAATTTTACCATTTTCTAGGAAAATTTTGGCAAATTCTGCCGGAAATCCGGCATCTTTTGATAAGTAAACATGGGCATTTCGGGAACTGCCGATTTCGATGGGCTTTTCTCCCAAAGCAACCATCGTACATTCTTGGTTATTCCAGTGAACCAACAGCACTACAGAACCGGACAAGGAACTGTAAAATTGTTCGCTCAAGGCGATCGCCAAACCGATACAAAATCCCAAAATCGTCGCCCCTGCCAAACGCGCTAAAATCACCCCCGTCACAGATTCAAAAACCAGAAAACTTAAAGAACCAAAAACACCTCCCACCGACCCCGCTATCAGCGCATTTTTCCGAGGTAGATTAGGCACAAATAGAGACATTCCACCGCCGACGAGGGTTCCCAGTACCGTCCACCCCGTCAGCCGAGCCACCACCGACAAAACCGGAAGGTAACCACTGGGAAGAAACACCACTTGACCGACGGCTCCCCCGACGAATCCAGCCACCAAACCACCCCCACCTCCCCAACTCCCTTCTTGAAAAGAGAGGAGGCGACGACGCAGGGTGTAATTTTGTCCGATAATCAAGGCGAGGGAAGTTCCGATCGCCAAAAATCCCGTCCATACGCCTATACGAAAAACACCGAAAAAGAAGCCATAATTACCGCTTTCATCCGACTCGACCAATTGTTGTCCATATATCGCTTTTTCTGCCCCCCGGAAGGCACGATCAAGGTCGCCGAAGTTGGCATAAAACACCAAATCTGGATCGCCAGTTAGAGCGGTTAAGTAGTTGATTTGTGCGTCTCCCGTTCCCACCGCTACCAAATTAATTCCGGAGGCTCGGATTTGTTGGGCGATGGATGCGGCCATCGGCGGATTGTTGGGTACGCCGTCGGTAAAGAGTAAGATATTGGGAGTGCGATCGCTATTTTGGAGGACAGAAGTTGCCAGGTTGAAGCCTTCGCTGAGGTTAGTTCCTCCCCTGGCGGAAAGGCGAGCGATCGCCTGTTGTAGTTCCGTTTCATTGCGGGTAAAATCTGCCACCACACTCGCCCGGCTGGAAAATTCTACCACAGCTAAATCATGGCGTTTCAGGTTTTGTCGGCTCACAAATTCCGATGCCGCCGTTTGCACCTCCCGCAGTTTTTGGCCGCTCATACTTCCAGATGTGTCTATCAGCAGGACCACCGCTTTAGGCTTGGTGAGAAACCCCGGAGGTTGTCGAGTTAGATACAGCCATATTTCACCGAAAATTAGCGCCCCCAGCAAACATCCGGCTCCCCCACAGACTCCGAATAGCAGCGGTTTATATATTTTTTTGGTAATCATTGTTATATTTATCATGGTTGTTTCCAAGTTTAAAAAATGAAATTAATTTGATTTTCAAGTCTCAGCCATCGTATTCCCCGGAGCAATTGCCATATCAATTTACTGCTTGTCTTTCGTAAATTTTCCACCGTCCGTTATCCTTGACAAACCAATATCGATAGTTCCCTTTACTCGCACCAGATAGACGCGAATCAATTCCCCTTGGTGTATGGAATGTTCGATCTTCGTAGACAGTAACGATTAATTCTGGACGAGAGCCGGAAACCGAAAAAGAAACAACATTGATCACTTTTGATTCCCGATAGGTGTAATACGAGTTATTTTTGCGAAGCCAATCTATCGAACCATTAGGTTGTGTAATATTTTTATATAAAGGACCGGAAGTATATTGGCGAACTAACTGAAGATCGAAAGGAGCCGCAAAAATACGCCCTTTAGAACTCAACCATCTATTCACTAACGTTACCGCTTGCTCCTGGGTCAAGTCTATCTGGGGAGAATTCCTAGAAGTTTGAGTTTGAGTCGGTGTCGCTGTCCGTGTCTGGGTCGCTGTCGGTGTCGCTGTCCGTGTCGGTGCCGGTGTCGGTGTCGGTGTCGGTGCCGGTGTCGGTGTCGGTGTCGCTGTCCGTGTCGCTGTCCGTGTCGCTGTCGGTGTCGGTGTCGCTGTCGGTGTCGCTGTCGGTGTCGGTGTCGCTGTCGGTGTCGCTGTCGGTGTCGCTGTCGGTGTCGCTGTCGGTGTCGCTGTCCGTGCCGGTGCCGGTGCCGGTGGTGGTACTGCTGCCACTGGAGCCGACAAACTCATTTCTATCTCGAAATTTCTGGTTCCTCCGAGTGAGGCGACATGAACCGTATACCTCCCATTAAGAGGTAATTCATTACCCAATACTAAACTGTTATCTGGGGCGTAAATCCAAACACACACTCCCTCATTATAGCGATAACTTAATAGTTTGCCTTTTTCACCCGAAAACACAAAACCAGTATCCTCACCCGATCGCACAATTCCCGTTCCTTGAAAGTTTTGGCTATCTATGGCGATCGCCTCTGGATTCGACAAAGAACCACTGGGCATCTCCGGACATTCTAACGAGTTAGTCAGACTCTTAGGGAGATGGTTTAATACCTCCCTTGGCAACACCTCCGAGACAGCCTCGCAGCCCCATAATCCTCCTACAAATAGGATCGAGAACAACCGCATTAGTAGCTTTAACTTAATTATCATGGCATTTAATCCCCGGATTTCCATATATTTTATAGGGTTGATCTGGGCTATCGACTCATTCAGTCTCAATCAAGGTGCATTGATTACACTCGCTACTCCAACACTTGCTCCTGAGACTTGTTCGTTAACCATTCTGGCAAAAGCCTCCGCCCTTGAACGACTGTTAAATGAGGCAACTTGAATCAGATAATCATCATTGGCATGACGATATCTTCGATAGGCATCTCTACAAAAAATCGCTTTTGTTCTTTGTAAGTTACTTTCACTATCAGGAACGTTTACCGGATAAAATCTAATTGGATAGTCTGCCCGATTAGTTGGCAGTCGATCGCCACAACTTGATTTCGGAAAATCCGATCGCCTAAAGGGTGCGATCGCTGTTTCTTGCCTCTGAGGTCTAGGCGCGCGACCAGTATCATTGGCAGTTCTTTCCGGTCTTTGTCTTGCCGTTGATGTGCGTGTCTGGGTCGCTGTCGGTGTCGGTGCCGGTGTCGCTGTCGGTGTCGCTGTCGGTGTCGCTGTCCGTGCCGGTGCCGGTGCCGGTGGTGGTACTGCTGCCACTGGAGCCGACAAACTCATTTCTATCTCGAAATTTCTGGTTCCTCCGAGTGAGGCGACATGAACCGTATACCTCCCATTAAGAGGTAATTCATTACCCAATACTAAACTGTTATCTGGGGCGTAAATCCAAACACACACTCCCTCATTATAGCGATAACTTAATAGTTTGCCTTTTTCACCCGAAAACACAAAACCAGTATCCTCACCCGATCGCACAATTCCCGTTCCTTGAAAGTTTTGGCTATCTATGGCGATCGCCTCTGGATTCGACAAAGAACCACTGGGCATCTCCGGACATTCTAACGAGTTAGTCAGACTCTTAGGGAGATGGTTTAATACCTCCCTTGGCAACACCTCCGAGACAGCCTCGCAGCCCACCAATAACCCACCGCTCAACAGGAAAAAACCTAAGCGATATTTAAAGCATTTCACGGTCTGATTTGTTTTTGTTATGATACCCATTTTATACAGTTATCCTGAGATTGTCAAGTAACAATATAGAAACCATCATCAAAAATCATGCTCCGCCTCTCTTTTCATATAATTGCTCCAGCTCAAGAAAGGGATAACCCCTCCCAAAATCAGCACCAATAAGAGGATACCAGTCATAATTAAGCGTGTTTTCTGGGGAAGCGATCGCCCAAAAACCATCATCGTGTAAGTTTTCGGTTGCGTCTTGATTTGCTGATTATTAACCGTCACTTGTACCAAAACTTCGTGTTGCGTTCCCCGTTCCGCGTTCGGTTGCTGGAAAACAATCTCGTATTCTCCCAACAGGGAATCTAGGAAAAGTTGCAAGTTCCTGGCAATGTCATTGGCGTTTCCCGAAAATTCCGCAATTCCTCCTGTTGTTTCCGCAATGGTCTGCAGGCGTTCTTTATCGACAAACTCCCTTGCAACTTGGGGATTTTTATCAGCATCAGCTCGAGTAGCCGCTCGTCCCAAGTTATATTTTTGCCCCACCTGTTGGGGGGTTAAGCCATAGCCGAGAGTGTGAACAATGATGTTATTATTTCTCTCCAGTAAGGTAATTAAATTATCGAAATCTTGTTGTTCGTTCGGTTGATTGTGGAAGCCGTCCGAGAGGAGAATCACCGATAGCCGAGGTTCCGGTCTACCCGAATCTTCCGGAACGTAAAACCGTGGATCTTGCCGATTTCCCAGGACTCGGATCGCTTCTGACAACGGACTGTAAATATCCGTAGCTGCACAAAGTGTTTGCGCGGCCAGATAATCCAGAAAGTTGGTTTGTTTGATATCATTCGCCGGGAAAAATCTGGAGTCAATCCCCCGCTGTGTCACCTCGAAACCCGGACAGTTTCTGCCACCTTCCCCAAACGGAACGATCGCCACCTTCGTATCACCACCGCGATCGCTCATTTGTTCTAAAAATCGTCGCGTCGCGTCCAGGGCACCATCTATTCTTCGCTTTCCACTTGTATCGAGTTCGTTCATACTCCCACTCAAGTCAACTAAAACCACAATCCAAGCCGGAGGAGGGGTGCTTTCTTGGGGACTTTGCCAAGATTTGATCCCGACGGGTTCATCATCTGTAATCACTTGAAAATCCGACTCCTGCAATTGCATGACCGGACGACCTCTCCCATCCCTGACTTGCAGGCGCAGGGTAACATTGTCATTGTTTATCCTCGGACGACCCACAATTTCCGCCGTTTTTCCGAAAACTGGGGACGCGATCATCAATGCGATCGCACTACCACTAAGCCATCGGATCGAAAAAGCGATTATAAAATACAAACCGGTAGAATTTCGGGACTTTAAAACTTTCGGATGGTTCGGTATAGAATGTAATAACATAGTTGTGTTTTAGTGAAACTTTACGTCGAGATCTCAGCTTGGTTCCGTTAATCGCAATTTTCAGGAATTGTCTCTGATGGGGCGTTAAAAAAGCCCGGTTTCCTTCGATTTTAATATTTGCCAGGTACGGGAGCAGATGGGGCAGATAAATATCCGCTTTGTTTTCTGATTTTACAGAAGAACCGATCCGAATCATGCCCCGCCTGGGTAGTTCGATTGACATCCCTTCTTCGATTTTTTCATCATCAAATTCGTCCCGCGATCGATAAGTAATAAATCGCAGCATCGAGGAATTGATTTTCGGATCATCATCTTCGCTGTCCTCATCCAAAACAGAAATATCTTGGTGATCTTCTTCCTGGTACTCAAATCCGCTTCCCGCCCTCAAAGCCGGCAGGTAAGTGGGGGAAGCATTCGTGATGGCAAATGCCACACCCAAACACAACCCCAACACTGCAAACCCCAACGGGTCTTCGTAGGGTTTAAAAGCCGCTGGCATCAGCCTTAGCAAACGCATCAGCTCAAAAATACCCGCCGCGATGAGACTGGCAATACTCGCCGCCAAAATACTGATAAATAGGCGCAGGTAAAAGCGTTTGGGGTTTCCCGCCTCCAGGCTATGAAACCGCCAACTCAACCCCTCAGCCAAACCCACCGAACCTCCCACCACCAACCAACCAAACACCCGAATTATCACGGGAGGAATTGCCAGGCTAGGGTCGAACAGAATTTGGGAAATACCCCCCGCTATTCCCCCCGCTATCAGTCCCACCATAAACGCCAACATCAGCGGAACTCGCAGCATCCGTACACTCAGTTTAGGACGGGTGGGGTTACTGATAAAAATCTCGTTGGTGACGCTGCCAATTGCCAGGGAAATCGCCATGCAGGGAAACAAGACAATTTCCGGAAACCCTTGCAGCCAGCCGAAATCGCTAAGGAACACCTGGGCGATATTCCACCCCAGCAAAGCAGATATTAGACCAGCCAGTATATAGAAATAGAGTCTCATAATGCACCCTTTCCGTTAACCAATCGAACCCCATAGCACAGGCATCCTGTCTGTAACATCATTAACATATTTTAGCCTCCATGTGGGTTTAAGCATTGATTTCTGATATCTTCCTCCAACCATCTTTGTGTTCGACCATCTTTATCAATCACGCCATCAGGAGTATCTACTCCTTTGGATTTCTGATATTCCTTAATTGCGTCACTAAATTCTTGCCATCTTTCGTTATATTTACCGATTTCTCCATATTGAAAGCTTGGGGCTAGATCTAATCTTCTTTTGACACAAAATAAAACTATATACTCGTTATTATCCTGTACATTCTCGGGAATACCTATGCTATTTAGAGTGTTTGGTGGTAGTTGATTTATGTAATCAGTTAAATTAGTAATCATTGCCTTGATTGCCTCATGTGTTCTGTTAAAAAGTTTTTGATTTTCAGGACTAATTTCGGTCAAAGTCTCTGGGTTATTCGTGTCTGTTGTTGATGCCTGTGCAGATTTTAATTCCTCCTCTAGAGCGGCTATTTTCTCGTCCATACTTGCCTGCAAATCCTTCTCATACAGAGATATCAACAAACTACTTATTAACAATATTGTTATTAATCCTATTGTACCTAATAATAAACCTATTACCATCCTTCTTATAATCAATATTAAATTTTCTGTGACAAAATAAATCCCTGCATCTAAAGCAGAATGGATATGGTCGAGCAATCCCTTTTTGCGAATTAGCGTCATCTCGAACAATGTTCCTTTTTTAACATTGCCCTTTCGAGATAGGCTGTAAAATATATTTGCAGGAACCTCACCGGTTGAGATTTGATAAAAAATGGCGGCGAAATGTGGCTCCTCCACTTCTTCAAAGAATTGAGCTAAGGATAAATAGTTCTTGTCAGTTTTGCCGGGATATCTCCAAAAAGGCTGTAAATTTGTTAAGAATTTCTGCTGTTCTTCTGGGTAATTTGTGATGATTCCTGGTTCCCATAAATCTGGTATTTGGGTGAGAGCATCTGCCAAATCTTTGGTGAAAGACACGCGGTAAACCTGCGACCAAAACCCATCCTTTTGGGTGAGTAATAATTTAGTCGCTTTAACAAGTTTTGGGATATCAAATTTGGAATGCACTAAACCACGGAGTTTATGTTTAATTGTGCTGTCGGATTTGGAGGATTTTGGTTTGGTGATTAAGCGCGAGAGAAGACTATAAATTCCGTCCTTAACATTTCGAGTCAGACATGGCAAGCCGCCGATATTCTTTTGGTACTCTGTGACAATCGATGCCTGCAATTTCCGGCAAGATTCCCAACAGTCATCCGGCTTGGGGGCGGTTTGTATCCAAATCAAAAAGTCGGGCAAGAATTTCGGTATCAGTAGGGCTTTTAAGGTCAACAGCCTAACCATCGGTTCGGAGTATATTTTGTCTTGGTAGGCTTTGGATGCTCCTCGACTATCTAAGAGTTTGTTCCAAGATTGAGCATCGATTTGGGGATGAAATAAAGCGATTTCCAAGCTGTTTATGTATTCCGGTTGTGTGCGGAAATTCATGATAGCTTTGACCGCCTTTTTAATCTCATTTTTATCCAAATTAAATGGAGAATCAAGCATATAAACAGAGAGTGTCATAATGTACTGTTTCCGTTAACCAATCGAACCCCATAGCACAGGCATCCTGTCTGTAACATCATTAACATATTTTAGCCTCCATGTGGGTTTAAGCATTGATTTCTGATATCTTCCTCCAACCATCTTTGTGTTCGACCATCTTTATCAATCACGCCATCAGGAGTATCTACTCCTTTGGATTTCTGATATTCCTTAATTGCGTCACTAAATTCTTGCCATCTTTCGTTATATTTACCGATTTCTCCATATTGAAAGCTTGGGGCTAGATCTAATCTTCTTTTGACACAAAATAAAACTATATACTCGTTATTATCCTGTACATTCTCGGGAATACCTATGCTATTTAGAGTGTTTGGTGGTAGTTGATTTATGTAATCAGTTAAATTAGTAATCATTGCCTTGATTGCCTCATGTGTTCTGTTAAAAAGTTTTTGATTTTCAGGACTAATTTCGGTCAAAGTCTCTGGGTTATTCGTGTCTGTTGTTGATGCCTGTGCAGATTTTAATTCCTCCTCTAGAGCGGCTATTTTCTCGTCCATACTTGCCTGCAAATCCTTCTCATACAGAGATATCAACAAACTACTTATTAACAATATTGTTATTAATCCTATTGTACCTAATAATAAACCTATTACCATCCTTCTTATAATCAATATTAAATTTTCTGTGACAAAATAAATCCCTGCATCTAAAGCAGAATGGATATGGTCGAGCAATCCCTTTTTGCGAATTAGCGTCATCTCGAACAATGTTCCTTTTTTAACATTGCCCTTTCGAGATAGGCTGTAAAATATATTTGCAGGAACCTCACCGGTTGAGATTTGATAAAAAATGGCGGCGAAATGTGGCTCCTCCACTTCTTCAAAGAATTGAGCTAAGGATAAATAGTTCTTGTCAGTTTTGCCGGGATATCTCCAAAAAGGCTGTAAATTTGTTAAGAATTTCTGCTGTTCTTCTGGGTAATTTGTGATGATTCCTGGTTCCCATAAATCTGGTATTTGGGTGAGAGCATCTGCCAAATCTTTGGTGAAAGACACGCGGTAAACCTGCGACCAAAACCCATCCTTTTGGGTGAGTAATAATTTAGTCGCTTTAACAAGTTTTGGGATATCAAATTTGGAATGCACTAAACCACGGAGTTTATGTTTAATTGTGCTGTCGGATTTGGAGGATTTTGGTTTGGTGATTAAGCGCGAGAGAAGACTATAAATTCCGTCCTTAACATTTCGAGTCAGACATGGCAAGCCGCCGATATTCTTTTGGTACTCTGTGACAATCGATGCCTGCAATTTCCGGCAAGATTCCCAACAGTCATCCGGCTTGGGGGCGGTTTGTATCCAAATCAAAAAGTCGGGCAAGAATTTCGGTATCAGTAGGGCTTTTAAGGTCAACAGCCTAACCATCGGTTCGGAGTATATTTTGTCTTTGTAGGCTTTGGATGCTCCTAGACCATCTAAGAGTTTGTTCCAAAATTGAGCATCGATTTGGGGATGGGCTAAAGCGATTTCCAAGCTGTTTATGTGTTCGGGTTTGACGCGACCTTTTATGATGGCTTTGATCGCGGTTTTAATCCCCGCTTCCCCAGAGATAAATACGGAATCACGGGGACGACGGGCTAAAACTTCCTTGAAATTGTCTTCCGCTTCGGAACTGGCGGGATAAATTACTTGGAAATACCAGGGATTTTCTAAGGCCGCTACCTTATAAGCCCAAGAATAGTCCTGGCCTTGTCGTTTCGCTATCTCTTTCGCTATCTCGTTTAATATCAAATGCGTACAGGGTTGTTCATGGGGAATAACGATGGGTGGCGATGAGTCTAAATATTCTGCCAATTTATCTAATGAAACAGGCTGTGAATCCGGGTTTAAAGGGTATCCGGTTGACGGGGGTTGGTTATAGGGATCGAAGACGAGAGGATCAACTTTATTCGACGGTCGCGAAATCATCGTTCGCAAAATTGCTTCGATATAGTCCTTTCCCTCACACCAAAAATAGCGGTATAGCGATAGGCCCCGCCCGCGATCGTCCCGTCCCCGGCTGACGACGGCTACCACGGAATATCCCCCGACTTGTCGCCCCACTATCGCCGGATGATCTTGGAGGCCCCCTTCTGACAAGGAAAATTCGCCACTAGAAATGGCATTTAATATCTCCGGGGGAATTTCACGGGTACAATTCATGTACTGTCCGGTAAATCCCCCCGATTCCCACCCGCCATCGGAAGTTCGTTTCACTTCAATTCCGGTACTAAATTCGTGAATGTAGATCATCGTCATGGCTGTGAAAAGATTGCAAATGAGGACATCGGGAATATCGCATTAGTCGCGATCGAGTTCCGGGTGGCGTTTTCCGGTACAAAGCCAGTAAATGGGGGCGACTAAACCAAAGGGCCGCCAGACTCTCGGTTTTTTAATCACCGAAGTTGTCCCATCACGCGATCGCTTCAACCGTTTCGAGTTGGGTTCGGGGTACTGTTTCCCCAAAATCCCAAAGGCGGAAGTAGTGAAATACTCCACCCCCACGCGGTTTAGTTTGGAATAGCTTTGCAGTTGGGCGGAGAGTTTGGGAAATCTCATGTTTGCCAACTTTTTCGGTTCGTGGCGGTTCACCCACAACTCCGACTGTTCGCACTTAGTCAACACAAAGGCAATCCGTCGATGTTGGTTCTTCAACTCAGCGCGATCGAGTTCCACCAACAGTTTTTCTATCCCCGCGCAATAGTCCTTATCCTTGCGGTGAGCGGTTCCATCGACGAGTACCATTAACCCGGTCGCCAAACAGCAATCGTCGAGGTAATCATCCAGCATCGGATCGCCACTTTTATGCACCAAATCCCGGAAAAACTCGCCGCTGTAATCCTTACAACTGACGTTGATTTGCACCATCTTTCCCGACCCCCGCAACCAGGAAAAGCGATCTTTGAGGGTGATGCTGAGGGTGTAATCCTTCACCGCGTCGATATCGTGGAGGTTGGTGGGTTCCAGTAATAATCCCTGTTCTAGGATGTCTCTGGCTTTGTCTACCAGTTCCTCGCTGTCTTCGCCGACGGGGGAGACGGTTTGCACGGGATTATCGGGGCTGGCGTTGGGCCAGTAAGCCAGGGATGCCAAATAAGTGGTTTTCCCGGAACTGCGATCGCCGATAATTCGCACCACGGAATCTCCGCCCAAGGTTTTGACGGATAATGATGTCGAGTTGGTTTGGTTGTCAAATAGCATGATCGACTCACTCTTAAAGTTCAGATTTGGCCGGTACTTAACCAACACAACGGTTCAACTAAATTGTAAGGTTGCCACTGGTTCGGTTCTCGTAAAGTCGAGACTCGTCCGTTAGTTCCCCGAGCATCCGCCCGGTTGGGGCGAGGGTCATACCGTCCCGACACGCCGAAGGTTGACATGGCGTAAAACTGCAAGTTTTTGGGGGGAACGGATTTTTTGAGGGTTTTGAGGGTTTTTTTCAAGTAAATGCCAAATAGGTCGGTTTCCGGGTCCAATCTTCCCGGCCAAATTTCCCCCCGTTCGCATTTACTCATGGCTACGGCTAGGCGATAGTTATTTAGGCGATCGTGTTCGTCCATAATTTTTAAAAATTGCTTGATCAATTGGCTATAAAAACGATCTCGGCTGCTTTCCCACTCCGTAAACAACAGCAAACAACCATCCACGTCAGCCCTAAAACATTCGTCGATAAATTCTTCCATAATCGGGTCTGGGGAAGAGTGGAGAATTTTATCGAACACTTCGCCGGGGTAGTCGCGAACGGTCAGTTGGATATCGATTCGGGGTCTGAGGAATCTCTGTTTGACTTCGATTTTAAAGGAGTAGTCGGGAAGGTCATCCACACTTCTGATGCGATCGCCTAGCACAGTCGGTTCAACCGCTAACCCGTTGCAAATTGTCTGTTCCGCATCTTCCGCCAGCTTGTGAGTCTCGTCGTTGAGGGGTTCGATGCTGTATTCACTGCGGGAACCCCGGTACTCAGAAAAGTAGCTGAGTCCGGCGAGATAGGTGGTTTTTCCAGATGCCCTGGGGCCGATTACGCAAATGTTGCCCATAGCTGACTCCTTTATTGGTTACTACTAAGATAAGTGCCCAGATAAATCCAAGGAAGTTCCACCAGTTCCCGGCTGTAAATGCTAGTGATGAAACATTTCACGGATAAACCGGAGGTATATTGGTTCAGTTCGGCGATGTGGGATTGTAGGGGACTGAAAAACCTTTTGAAAACGTAGTTGTTGCGTTGCATCCAGTTCATCTCGGCATTGACGGGATGGTAGGCTAGTTTTTGGGCTTCTTCTTTCAGGTCGATGCCTCGGATCAGGTCCGCTTTGTTCAGACACAGAACCAGATGTTTGGCTTGGCGACAGTCTTGGCGGAAAAATTTTACCCAGCGCTCAAATCGTTTAATCCATTGTTTGCGGGTGATAAAGTCTTCCTGAATGATGCCATCCCCCTGGCGGATAATTTCCCGGTAGGGGGACAGGACTAGGCACACCCCTTGACTGCTGTGAGCGGTTTTCAAAAATTTTCTCCACTCGTCGGGGTTGTCGTTTTTCCAAGTCGCGCGCCATATTTCCCCCGGTGTATCTATCCATTCGGTATAGATGTTTTTGGGTCGGCTGGGCAGGGTCACTTCGATCTCCAGTTGGCGATCGTGGGTAGCCTGGCTGGCATCGGTAGCCTTGGTTTTTCCCTTGTCACACAGAAGGGCTTTAAGTTGATCGTAAAGGGGATCGGTGACTTTGACGAACTGGCTGCTGGGATGAGCCAGTTCCAGGACTAGGGAAGTTTTGCCAGTATTGCGATCGCCGATATAGATAACGCCCATAGGAAAAGTTCCAATAAAAAGGTCTAAACATGGTGGTCGGGTCAATCGGTTCTGGGTGAGTCTATGGCCAGACTTCCAGTTGGCGATCGCATCCCACCACCACCGCGCCGCCACCTTAACCCAGAGGCGATCGTCCCTCACCCCGGCAAAAGTTCTAAAAAAGGGTGCTACAAAATGTGGGTCAATAGAATCTATAACCCTTACAGTGAGGCACTTTCACTCTATTAAACCTAATGCTTAAAGGCTTAATGGTATCCCCTTATTATCAAACACAAATCTACTTGAATCTACCTTGGGACTGTAAACTTTTCTAAAGGTTATCCTCCGATTGCAGTTAGAGATGGCCATCCGGTGGGCTGATCATCTATCTACCTATCAGGGACAACCACTAAATTTACGCAAATATCTAAAAATTTAATTGAGCAATTGCCTCTAATGTCAGTGTAGAAGCCATTTACAGGGGCGATCGCTCCCCCTTGGGGGGCTTGTCCGATGTGACTAACTGATAGTTAGCCAAGTTTCCGAAATGGCAAGTCTCATGTTGATTGTTCTCAATTAGTGATTTTCACAGGCGATCTGGCTCAACTTTTACTTGTGAAGCATATTTGACTCCCTCTGGGTTGGGAGGAATGAATGACACGCTAACTATTAAAATTGGGCTTTTCTATTCTTCATCAAATACACCCCAGACCTGAGCAATTGTTTTCAGGTCTTCGACAATTTTTTGTAATGTTTGTTTGATCTCTTCAACACTTTTCGGATCTTTACGGAAACCAGAATGAAGAACATCATTGCGTAAATTAGCCAACTTACAAGGGGGATTATTCCATAACTGATTGATCATCTTACGCTTAGATGGTTCAATCTCTTTATATTGACTGCGGTAAATTGACTCACGCTCTCCCACTTTACCACCACAACAAAGGATTTCCATTTCCTCCCGTGCTTGTTTCTCCATTGGATCGAGTTCAAAATGATAACAGAGGAGAGAAGGTAGCCATTCCCGTCCTAGTGATATAGCTTGGACATATAGACCCTTCTTGGCATACCACTCAATCTCAAAAAGCTGTTTCTGTAATGCAGCTTTGCCATTGACTTGATAGTTTTTCGGTTCAGCTAAAGCAAATTGACCATACTCACTCACCACACGATTTAATAATAGTTCAAAAGGTGGAACAACTCGTGCTAAGTCTGGTTTACCTTGTTCAATACTTTCCGGTAAAGCTGCGGCGGCGGTCATGACATCCATGGGACGCAATAACTGCAAACCTTGAGAAATTTCTAAAATGCGATCGCCCAATGCTTGAGTATGACCCTGTGCCTCTTGCAACAATTTCGCCAAGTCTTCACCATTCCCAGTTTTCAGAAACTGATCGGTTGCTGTAAGCCAGTCAAACAAGCGGACTACTGGTAAAAGGTCAAAGGTGGGGGTAATGCCATTCTCCTTAGCTTCAAATGCACCATAAAGCAAACCTTCAATGGTAATATTTCGCACCACTCGAAAATAACTAACTGCCAAAAGCGCAACAATTGGCACAGAGCGAAATGAATGAGTAATATCAAAAATGACGCGATCGCCATCTTCCAAACATTCATTAACTTTATTGAAAATTGTCCAGATATCTTCTGGACTATTCCGCTCAGGAATGTTTTTGACTGGGACAATCTCAAGTTCAGGAAACTTGTGTGCCAATATTTCTTCAAGTTGATGCCAATTTGAGCGGTCTTCTTTCTGGTCTCCCCTACCAGGACATTTTGTTTCAACTGTTGGAGTCAAGAAAATATATATTTTCTGGGGCTGATAAAATTCAGCCAAAGCCTCTTGGTAATATTTGGTTGTTAAAGAGATTGACTGGGTAGGATGTTGATATTTGGTAACTTGGTAAGAGTTGAATCCCAGAAAAGAAATGATTTTCGTGATAGCGGTTCTCATAATTAATTAATCCTTGAATAAGTTTCTGTATGACCCATTCCCAATCTTGTCTTAATTCCAGTTCCTGAAAACTCAGAATATTGAACCAACAAATTCGCGACATTCACCAGTAGGGGGTCGGTTTTGTACAATGCCTTTAAGGTGATTTCACCAACAAATCCATTAACTGAGTCTTTCCCAATTCTACATAGCTGAGTAGAAATTCGATGACGTTTAAGAGCGATCGCATTTGCTAAATAAGTAATCAATTCTCCACTACCCAAATAAATCGGAGCAAAATTATTCCAAGATTGCAGCCAACTCCGAAACATCAGTCCGGGAACTGGAAGGGGGAGCTTTATGG
This sequence comes from Limnospira sp. PMC 1279.21, assembly GCF_032349615.1. Lineage (NCBI taxonomy): Bacteria > Bacillati > Cyanobacteriota > Cyanophyceae > Oscillatoriales > Sirenicapillariaceae > Limnospira > Limnospira sp. PMC 1279.21. The sequence goes on from NZ_JARPLU010000001.1 coordinate 46,485, forward strand.
CTTTTTGGGCGAAAGAAGTGGGAGTTGTAAACTTGAGTTGAGACTCAAAAATTGGCTCCGGTTCATTAGCTACTAAGGTAGTGTAAAGTTGTTCGTAACTTGTGATATTATCTTGGCGATCGGTAACTTTAAATTGAACTCCTAAAAATTCTAAACCACCTGATAAATCAAGAGATGCGATCGCTTTAGAACTTTTTTCTTGCAAACCAGAAAAGGTTAGCTGATACAACTCTTCAGGTTGAAATGTAATGAAATCTCCAGCCCCCAAGCACCGTCCCATGATGCTAGAAAAGCTGGTGTCGGGGATCATATTGAGACCAATTCCTAACCCCAATTGATGATGAAGTTGTTTGACCAACTCCAAGCCGTAAGACCTAGGAAGTGTCATCGGTTCACAAACAGTCAATGTCCAAGTTGAACGAATCAGCATTAATTATCCTCGAAACTTTACCCACCCCGGGACATATTTAATATTGCCATTAGGATCGACCACAGTACGACGAGATTTGGGAGCTTCAAATTGGGGAGCTCTTATCCCACAAGTATCTCTAATTTGGGATCTCAAATCATCTGCAAATAGCCATCCTACCGTGGTTCCGGTCATCCCACTAGCCCAACCTATTCGCAAATGATAAGGGCATTGTTCTGGTTCATAAAAATCTCTAATTGCTGCAAAATCAAGATTTTTACCTTGATGCTGTTTGTTTTTGACCATCATCCAGTAATCATGTTCTCCATCCCACTGTTCTTTAGCAAAACTTTGGCAAATATTCAGCAATTCATCAACGGATTTAAAAGGAATTTTCATGCCTCTTTTGTGTTGAAACCAGGATAACATTTCCGTATCTAAGGACAAAGTAAACTGGGTTTTAACATTTCTGACAACTTCTGCATAAATAGAAGCTCTGTATTTAGCATTATCATTATCAAAGTGACTAGAAACCAGAATTTCAGCTACAACGGGAATGTTAAAAGTAACTATTTTGTTATTTTTCATCGTCACTTTCCTTTCTATTAGAGGTTGAGAATCAGTGACTTGAACAGCTCGCATAATATCAGTATTCGGCCCGGTAGCCGCTGCCATTGATTTTCCCTGATAATTTAATGAGAAATCCGCAAATAAACTATCCATGAATAGCTGATCGTCTGCCCACTTTTGTTGTTTTTGCAAGTGGTTATTATCTAACTGCTGCCTCAGTCGTTCCTCGATCGCACTCACTCGGTTAGAATTAGGAACTCCGTACTTCTCAGCATTTTTGAGTAAGTAATAAGCGATCGCTGTTCTAATGGCACCTTTAATTGAGCTGCCGGGAATGTAAAGCTGTCCGAATCCATTACGAATCATGGGCCGTAAATCAGTTACTTTTTCATCAGTCCATTTCCTATCAATTGCTCCTGGTGGAAAAATAGGATTTCCCAAAACATCTTTAGCATCTTGCCAATTTTCACCAAAAGTTGATCTCAGAATACTGAGAATTTCTTGTCGATGCTCTATCGCACTGATATAATCCTGCAATTTGCCTCGATTTGACAATTCTCTAGCCAGAGCTTCTTGCTCTGGAAGATAGACTCTTTGACTGGTTTGAACATATTCAAATGGGTTGAGCCGAGACACCGCAGAGCCAATGTGTAAAAGCGGACTCGATAACTGAATTGTTCTAGTTTCATAAACTTGAGGCTTGGAAATATTGAAAGCTGAAACCATGACTCTTGTTGTTATAGGATAATAGGCAAGCTAAAACCAATTCCACTCCGATACACTTTATGCAATTTTTGAAATTCGTAGGGAGTTACATCCGCTAATTGTCCGTCAGTACGCACCGGAAATACCGAGCCTTCCACAAACATCCGCACTTTTTTGCGTCGCAGTTGTCGCCCAGAAAAGGGAGAGGAAATCCATCCCCCTCGTTCCAGTATTCCATAACTAGCTCTATCATTATGGAGTGTATCCGAAATCGGATTTTCCCAAAGCAAACTGATTAAACTGTAGTCGGTTGATTGAGGACAGTTAAGCAAGTTTTGCCATGTATCAGATAGATCTGACCAAGTGGGTTTAAACTGTCCTGCGCCACTGGAACGCTCACCGCCTAAGCCTTCATCCCCCAATAAATTTAAGGCGGCAAAAAGTCTATTTTCTAGGTCTTTATCTACTTTAACCAAATCTATTAAAAAGTACAATCCACAGGACTTATTAAATTGCACAAAACCAGTATGGTAGAAATTGGTCGCCCGAGTTGTTCGGTCGATCGCCACTTTGGGAGTTTTATGGATTTGATAGGCTTGGCTATAGTCGAAAATTCCCGAATTTTTAAGATTACCAGAACTGTTAGCCTGGTTAGTATAATCAATCAATTCGGTGCGATCGGTTACCGTAAAACCACTACCTTGATACCAGCGTTGCCAAATATCCAGAGGTAAGTAGTGAATTTTTTTGTAAGTCTTGGTAAATTCCAAGTCATTCCCCACCGGATACCCGCGCGGAAATTTGAGCGGTTTTGGTAGGTAGTCAATCCTTTTTTGACCATTCTCAGAGTAAATAAATGTTGAGCTGACCCGAAAAGGAGGCGATGAGTCAAAAGATTTTAGTAAATCTTCAACAGCATCTTTTCCAAATAACCGAGCATAGGCAATAATTAGCGCGCTAAATAATGTATCAGAACGCACTCGTTCGCTCGTTTCTTCAACTCCAATTCCGACTTCACCAAAATGGGTAGAGTGTTGTCCGAAATTGAGGCTAACTAGCTTGTAGTTGCTCATAATTTAGGTTTAACTGCCTGGTAACTGAGATTGAATTTCGCTAAATCTGCTTAAAAATTCAGCCGTATTTTTGAGGGATGGGAAGTTAATAGAAGTACCGCCACCACTGGCAATATTTTCGTATTGTTTGGCATCACGGTAATCAAAATTAAAGTTCTCAAATCTCACTTTTCCGTAACCCCTAGAACCATGTCCTCCCAAGGCATCATCTTCTAAAATTGACAGAGCGATCGCCAAGTTTTTTACATCTTCAATCGCCTGATTTTCATCCTCAACAGTATAGACCATTTCAAAAGTAAATTTTGCTCCGGCTGGCACTCGCTCTAATTGTCTGGGGTTAGCCGCTGCTGTCACCCGATCTAATCCATTCTCAAACTTCCACTCGGTCATATACAACCCAGTGTCAATGTTACGAAGTTGCTCGGCTGATTCAGGAGTTAAATGGCAATCCCGAACAATCAAGCGAGCCGGACAATTTCTGCCTTTAATCTTCGTATGAGATACACCATTAATGGTTTTATTTCCCTGACCACCTAATTCCTGTGACTGAGCAATATTAGTAGGAATCCAACACTTAGAACCACCAGTGGAGCCAAAGAGACGGCTAACTTGACAGGTTTTTGCACCTTCATATTCAACATACTGATCCGCTTGAATCTCTGTATAGCCACTCTCTATATCATCACTTTCATAACGGTATGTTCCGCTTCCTCCCCCTCGATTTAAAGGTTTATTAAGCCATCTTTCTAAAATTGATCGAAGTTTACCTTTAATCGAAGAACCAGGCAAATATGGATATTGACTCACCGGATCGCGAATTACAGGTTTATCCAGTCCTCCAATTTCCAATGTTTCTCCGCCACCACCGATATGCAGTCCGGTTTCAACAATCAAAGTTCCGGTAATTTTTAACTTTCCAACTAGGGGGGTTTGAGGTCTTTCAATAACTGTCATTATTTTCCTCCTTCGGCTTTATGATAAGCAATAATGGACTCGATCAATTGAACTAAGCGTTCAAAATCTTCTAAAGAATGTACATGATCGATAGCAGCAGACATAACATCACTCAAAGGTTTGGCTGCCTCTTGTCTGGCTGCTGCATAAGCTAATTTTGGTTTGAGAAGTACAATTTCCGGTTCAATTTCGGCAAAAAGCTGATTCTGATTTTCTTCAGTTTGAGCCAGTTTGGCTTTCAAACGATTAATAGCATCCAAAAACTTGCGGATCTGATTGGTCTCTAACCTCCGGTTTTTGAGATAAGGCCCGAACATCTCAGCGTGTTTAACCAGATCTCGAATTGGGTAATCTTTGAGAGTCCCATTTTTCTTGTCCTGGTTCAGCTTGTGAATAGCTTTAATCATCTCTCTGTCCGGAGTTGGGGACGATGCTGATTGAGGTGTTGAATTGCGTCTCGGTTGATTGGAAGTCATAAGAATTTCCGGTTTTTATATGAGCAGGGTCTGACTGAGAATGCGGGCGGGGTTTTATTCACTGTTAATTGAAGAACGGTTAAGCATCTCTAGCCAGGTGGCGATCGCTCGAAAGTAGGGAGCATTATAGGGGTTTTTCAGAGAAGTACGAATTGGTTCAAAATTAGGATGATTACGAACATGATCTGGTAGCCTGGCTAAAGTATAAGCAATTTTGGGCAGGTGCAGGAAGTAACGGACATCCCACTGATACTCCTGGGGTTTGCTGGCAGCTTCTTTTATCATTTTATCCTGAAGTTCTGCTGTTGCCAATAGATTCCTTATAAAACTTCGAGAATAGTTTATTTCTAGGGATGGATGCAATTGTTTAACAAATGGCAACACTCCCCAAAGACTCGGTGATATTTCGTTAGCAAGATAAGTTTGCAATTCCTTCGGTTTGAGGAAATTATGCGGACTCCGTGGCATATTTGGCAAATTTTTTAATTCAGTTCCCAACCACTCATCCCATTTAAATACACTCCCAAATAATCCCAAGCTGTCCCGACCATTTGCTTTAGCTTGATCTTCTGCTTGTCCAGATTCCTCTGCTGCTTGGTAGAGAGGAAATTTAGCAACTGACAAGCTAATACCGCCAGAAAGGCTGATGTCTGGGTGATGCCCAGTATAAGCGCGAAAACATTGATAAACATCAAAAGCAAATTCCACAACTTCATGCCATGCGCCACTCACAAATAAATCATCTCCTCCCGCATAAATAAATACTAAATTTTGGCGTTCTCCAGTTAGTCTATGAAACACTGTATTATGTAAATTTTCCTGACGAAATTGAGCCAGACTATTCAAATAAACTTTAAAAAAATAACTCATTTGGCGCGATAATCCAGCTAACCGAGGTAAGGTTTGATCATTTCCTAAACCTTTGGCAAAAATCTGCCCTAATTTGTCTACATCCATTCGCAAATAACCAACTCTGGGAATACAACCGTCTTTTTTAGCCAGATCTGCCATTTCATTGGCTGTCATTGTTCCATATTCTTCCTGACTATTTTGAGCATAGTTGCCGAGTAATAAAGAAACTGAGTTGCCATTTTGATAGTCGGCAACTTTCCAATTATTTACCAAAAAAACAGTTTCCGATTCTTCTAAATTTTTAACTTGCTGCTTTCCCCGAAATAAGTGATAATATATACTCTGTCCTGGTAACTTAATCTGCAAGCTATCTAAGGCTTTGGCAATACTATCGCGAACCGGCGATCGCACGATCGCATCTACCCTAAAAAGTTCACTTCCTAGGCGAAACATCTGCCGACAAGTCGGACAAGCTAAAACTGAATCGGCTTCTTGATGGTTAAGCGGTTTTAAGTTTTCCTCATCATCTCGATGGCAAACCCGACAAGGTTCATAGGTTTCCTGAATCGCTAATAAATTATCCAAATGATGATCGAATTTGCGAGCTTTTTGGAGAGCTAAGTTTTGAGTAATGGTTGCCCATTGTTGGGCAAATTTAGCCGTTCCAATTTCCTCGATATCAAAATTTTGAGTTCCCAGACTTAAAAATACTTTGCCTTGAAATTCATCAATCAGCCATTCATTGAAAGCATCTCGTATGGGTTCAACTAAATTTTCATTATTATTCTGTTCTGGAGCTAATAAATATAAATTGCCGCCGCCAACATAAATAATATTAGTCCGAGGTATATTTAATTTATTTAGCAGTTGTTGGGCTACTTCTTCCGTCACTAATTCCAGATAAAAACTTCTAGCTCTTAGTGATTTCAAGGCTCCGTCAGATGAAATGGTATAGATAAAGTCTTGAATTCCAGACAAATCACCCGCTATTAAGCTAATCTTTGATGCTTGATAATCATTTGATAAAATCGCGGCGATCGCCGCAGTTGATTTGACCAAATCATAAAAAGCTACATTTTCAAATCCTAATGATAAACAGGAGCCAAACTTTTCTAAAAGCAAGGTTAATAGTGACAAGTTTTCCCAATCTTCTAGCCTTAAATTAGCGATAGTTTCTCTAATTTTTTGTTGCAAAAAATTAATTTGTTCGGCTTGAACTGGTTCATTTGTAGGATAAGGAATTGTAGGGTTGCTATCCTCAATGGCGATAGCGGGTACATAATGCTGATGAGATTGTGGCTGTGATAGATTCACCGCATCAAACAAAAGGTGTAAGGGTTGAATCTGGCTAGTCTCTGTCCAAGATAACAATTGTTTTGCTCTAGCGATCGCCGGATTCTCTTCTGGGACATTAAAATTGGGGGGCCATTTGGCTTGTGCCCAATTTGCTAAATGCCAAACTGCCTCTCTAATTACCTGTAGAGCTATTATATTTGGGGCTGTAGAATTAACCATATCTCAATCGTGAAACTTAGTAAAACTTAACTGTATATTGCTGAAAATACAAAGCATGAAAGGAAGCGCGATCGCATCTCCTTTGACTACTAAAATCTAAAATCGCCCCTCCTGCGGCGAAAGTTCTAAAAAAGGGTGCTACAAAATGTGGGTCAATAGAATCTATAACCCTTACAGTGAGGCACTTTTACGATTTTGAACTTAATGCTTAAACGCCTAATGTTATCTCCTTATTATTAAACACAAATCTACTTTTTGACTGTAAACTTTTCTAAACGTTATCCTCCCATTTCAGTGATCCTCAGTTAGAGATGGCCATCCGGTGGGCTGATCATCTATCTACCTATCAGCGACAACCACTAAATTTACGCAAATTTAGAAAAATTGAATTGAGCAATTGCCTCTAATGTCAGTGTAGAAGCCATTTACAGGGGCGATCGCCACCACTTGGGGGGGCCCGTTCGATTGGAGATGTTCAGAAATACCCAACCCTTTCAGTATAACCATCGCTGGAAGTACCCCCTTCCATAATTATCATGCTGCGTCAGTTTCCCCACCAGAATTTAAATATACTCAGGGGGAGACCCAAGAAATGACCAGTTTTGTGGTAGCAGCGATCGCCCTTAATTTCCACGCTGAGAGCAATTGACTCCCTCTCCCGGTCTTCCTTGGGTCTGCTGACAGTTTCCAGAAGAAATGCCAAATTTGATAGGCCCATTTATATTTTAGGTGGCGATCGCCTGTGGGTGGTTGACTATAGTAGTCTATTTACCATGGGGATGGGGTAGAAATGGGGTGATATTTTTAAGTAGATTTATCTAGGGTTTTGAGGAGTTTTTTCGGTCTATAAATTCGGACAGCTTCGTAGAAATGGGGGTAGTTAACGAAAATATAATGCTCGTATTCAAACCAGTGCATTTCGCCTTTTTCTTGGTTGCAGGCGCGGCAAATCACCCAGAGATTTTGGAAGTCTAGGGAGAGCCATGGATATTGGGAACGGGGGAGTTTGTGGTCGATAGTTCGACCATTTTCATAGGTATAAGGGCGATCGCAAATCGGGCAGGCTTGATCGGAGTTGTCCCGTACCCATTCTTTACTTTCCGGAGTCGAGCCACATTCTGAATCACCGTTAATATAACGCCAGTAGTCAAATTGGCGATAGTCGGCAAAGTGGTCGGCAGTCAATTTATGGTAGCGTCGCCCCCCAATTTTTTGGGCGAGTTTAAAAAGGTCTTTTAGGTCAAGGTTTTCGAGATTTTCGGGATCGGGTTTTGGGGGAATCATGGATTTTTGCTGTCAATAAATTGCCATAAATTATCAGTAGTTAACTTATCGGCTGTAGTCGATAAATTCGATGGTTTGAGGTTGGGGGAACTGTTCTTCAATTAGGGCATTAATTTCAGCAATTTCTCGGTCAAACTCTCTTTGGAAAGTCGCCCTATCTTCCTCTGTTTGATATTTATCGCCAATGCGTGCCGCTTCTAAAAACAGTTCTTCCAGACTCGATTCTAACTCGGGTTCGGGTTCGGAGTTGATTAATGCGTCCAGGGCGAGATAAAGGCCGATGACGGATTCCCAGCCCACGTTACGAAAGCCTTCTTCTTTCAGTTTTTGTTGCTGCTGACGGTCGAGTTTTGTTCGGTTCTCAGAGTTCCATTTCTGAACTTCCCGATAACTCATCCCCAGAAAGGTTCGTTTTTGACGTGCCATAAAGCATGACTCCAAAGATTACAAGGGTTCTCACTCGATGGTTTTTTGGAACAGACGGATAGCCGCTCGACGGATTTCGCTGTCTTTAGATCGCAGCAGGGATTTCATGTCCTGGGCAATTTTGAGTTTGATCTGATCCAACACATTTCTGAGTCTGCGGTTATCTTTCATTAGCATATCGTTAACTTCTTTCAGCTTTTCGGTTTTTTTCTCTAGCTCATCTTTACCGGCTAGGATGGCATCGCGATCGCTTTCTAAAGCCTGTAATTCCGCTTGGAGTTCGACTAATTCTGCAGAGAAGGCATTTTCTTTCAGGTTGACAATTTGTTTGATGAGATCGTGAATTTTTTCTTCTTTCTCAGCGAGTTCTTTTCGCTTGCGATCGACCTGTCCTTTTTGGGCAGCTTGGAGTCGCTGGCGGTTCAGTAGTTCCGCTCCGGAGAACTGGATGGCGGCTTCGAGGATCACGAGGCGATCAGGGTTGGTACTGAAGTCAAGCGCAGTTAAAGCGCGTTCAGCATCAGCTTTTGTCCATCCCTGTTCCTTTAGGAGAGCGATTGCTTCTTTCTTAGTCACTGTCTCTGCTTTCAAAAGATAGCGGAAATATAGCGGATAATTTTAGATATCCGTCCCCTGGCGGGGATTTGTTACCAAATGATATTTGGCAGGGAATTATGGGTTTATATAATATTATCACACCAGGCAGGGTCTTTGACTGTAAACTTTTCTAAATCAAGGCATCGGAGAGCGATCGCACTCCCTATCGAAATCAAACCACTGACAGTCAGCCGAAATGCCCAATTTTAGCCCAATTCCGATCGCGTTTTTCTATGGGTTCTCAGTACAAGGTATGAATGGCGATCGCGCCATCGCGATTTAGGACTCGTCCCTGGGTGAATGTCGCCAGTGCCGGAATTGAAATCAGTTAGTTTTTACACCTCGAAAATCTCTCAAACGGGAAATGATGCGATCGTCTAAACAGAAGATCGCACTACATCTTCTGGTCTAAACTTTCAACGTTCCTGTCCAGTCTTGGCATCTTAGGATTTGGTTTCAGTTTTATCTTTCATTATTTGGGACAGGACACCCGCGAGTACAGAACCAGAAGTTAATCCCGCAAAAACGCCTATTCCTCCGTACATTAATTGTCGCTCTAATGTGGCTCTCGAGTCCAAAACTGAACGGGTGCGGAAGCTTTGACCCGAATACATTTCTCGATTTCTCATTTCATTACAAATTAGGTCGCCAAATGGCTGACAATTTCGATAAAAGCCTCGACCTCGAGAGGGTTCATACAGCGTGTAGGAAACCGGGGAAGCGAAAAATGTGCCAATAATTCCTCCGGCTATTGAGGAAATGGCAACTATGACGAATGTTTTTTTACTGCTCATGTTGTTGGCTGGGTATGAGTTGGGTCGAGTTGGTGGAATACATCGATCGCCTTACCTCCCGGTGTAAGCAACCGAAACCGCCTCCAAAAAGTGCGATCGCACTCCCTATCGAAATCAAACCGCTGACAGTTCCACCTCGATTTAGGGTGCTATCTACCTATCAGCGACAACCACTAAATTTACGCAAATTTAGAAAAATTTAATTGAGCAATTGCCTCTAATGTCAGTGTAGAAGCCATTTACAGGGGCGATCGCCACCACTTGGGGGGGCCCGTTCGATTGGAGATGTTCAGAAATACCCAACCCTTTCAGTATAACCATCGCTGGAAGTACCCCCTTCCATAATTATCATGCTGCGTCAGTTTCCCCACCAGAATTTAAATATGCTCAGGGGGAGGCTATAGCGAATTATAGAGATTTACCGGATTAATACTACTGTAAACCTATAAAAATCGATTTTATGTGGATTATCAACGATTATTTAAATAATTAAATTAATGCTGATTATAGTTGATGTCTGGCAATGTTAGCAACTTCAGCAATTACCACATTAATCGGAACCAATCGCCCCACCGTGGTATAATAGCTATTACCCACATTGGTGGTAGTTGACCTTTCGCGGAAACGGTTAATATTCTCAAGAAACCAGTGGCGGGTGGCTGGCATAGGCAATTGGTAAAGCAGACGGGGAGTCACGAAGTAGTAAAACACCCAATCTGCCTCTGTGTAGAGAAAACAGCCGGGTGTATTGCGTTCCTTATTACTGTGAGTTTCCAAAAAGAAATTACCAGTTTTGTGGTAGCGATCGCCCTTAATTTCCACTTGATAGGATCCGGTTTGAGTTATCCAAATCAAATCAACATCAACCCTTTGATATTGCGGGTTATCTTCCACATTTTCAATAGCCACAGTTTCCGGCAGACCAGATAACCAGCCTTCAATATCTCTGGTGGCTTGTTTAGCCACTTGCAGGGATTGATTCATGTTATACATAGTTGACTGCTCCTGAAAAACTGTCGTGTTGCTGTTGATGAATTATTGCCATTAGCCAAATTCAGCCCTGTTAAAACCCCGACTAAAATCGTGTTTCATACTCAAACCTGACCTCACTTTCATTGCCAAAATTCGTAGCCCCCCGCAAAAGCAAGCGGTCATTAACCCGATAGTTGAGATTAAATTGAGTAGGTTGGTTCGCCGCCAGAACCCGACTCACCGAAACCGACACATCATTAGTAACATCCAAACCCACCTCTAGTCCCAAACCCAAAGCCGTCGAACCCGAACGTTCCTGGGACTGAGACACCCGCGCCGGATAAATGCGAAATTCAGTCAACCCAGTAGCAGCAAGAACACTCTGTTGAATCTCATTAAACAGTCCCGCACTAGCAATATTTGCCAACACTAAAGTCGTATCCCCCGTTACTCCCTCGATCGCACTACCTCCTAACAAAGCTAACAGTTGAATTTCCGATCGCGGTGGTGAACTGCGTAACTCCAGAATATCGTTAATCTCAGAAGCCAGACCCTGAGCCAAAGCAGTTACCCTAATAGTGCGTACCGTACCAAATTGAGCAGCCCTAGGTACTTCCATAAGTTCCGTTTCAAAAGCAGAAGTTGAAGCCACAGCCGGAGTCGTTTCCGATACCCTAGTCACCAGTCGCACATCTAAAATCGGGTTAAGTCCATGCTCAGGAACAAAAGTAGCGCGTTGAGGATAACCCCGGTCTAACTGAAATCGACTCGTGTACAAATTCACCGCGCCTCCCGTCAATTCAATAGTTCCCTGGGGGCGAAGACTCTCCAAACTATCTAAATCTCCATTAACTATAATTGTGCCATTGGCGTTAAAATTCAGCACAGGGGCATCAAAAATAGGCGTAATAGAAGCCGATCGCACTTGAATATGCTCTCCCAAAGTCAACATAAAATTATTCAAGCTCACCTCTACCGGTCCAGTATTTAGCAGTTCTGGACTATCTCCGTTATCCGTAGCCGGGGGTTGGTCTGCTTCCGGTAAAGTTACAGCCCCATCAAACAACACCACCTGACCACCAATTCCCGGTTGCAAAGCCGTCCCACCAATCACAATTTCTCCCGCCGCTTTTCCCTGATACAATAGGGCTAAATTTAACTTTAAATTTTCCAGAACCATTTTCAGGGGCGAGTCAATATCTGGATCTTCCGGTCTCATTGGTTCAAAAATTGGCAATACCCCATCGATAACAACCTTTCCCGTCCCAGCGTCTCCCAATAATTCCCCTTCCATACCCTTAACCCGCAGGCGATTTCTCAGGAAAGTTGCTGTTCCCGATAAACCCGTAATCGAACTGTTATTACTAGCCAGCCTCAACACCACATCTTCCAGCTTCAACACCCCATCAGGTTCTATGAGAATATTCTTAATTGAGCCATCATCAGCCTGTTCTAGGACTCCTCGCGCCCGCATTTGTACAAGACCCTGTCCCTCAACCCAACTCACTTCTGGATTGAGTAAATTAATAATCTTGAATCCCTCATTCAGCATTTGCACCTCAGCGCTGACCAGATTACTTTCTGGTCTCACCTTAGCAAAGGGTAATCTAAAGGGTACTGATGCACGATATTCTATAGGATCTTGTTCCGTCACTAACACCGTTCCACCTAGGTTAAACCGGGCGTTATTATAGTTAAAACTACCCCGCGCCTCTTTCAGGGGTTCATCATTAAATAAGCCTTCAAGTACCGTAAATTCCCCGGAGGCTTGGGGATTATCTAAACTCCCCGCTAACAAAGCGCGCAGGTTTAATTGTCCACTCAAAGCAATATTGGGGATGTCATAAAATTCTTCTATGGTTTCTAAGCGGAAATTCTTAACCCGCAACTGACCCGAAGGTATTTGCTCATCTAAATCTAGTTGTCCCTGAAACCCCACCAATGTCTCACCGTAACGCACTCTCAACGGTAACACCCGGACTATATTATCCTCGAAACTTGCCTCTAATCCTAACTCATCAATTCGGTACTCGCCCCATGTCCAGTCAGCACCATTTATGTCCGCAGTGGCGGTTAAATTGGCTGGGGAACCGCTTATTTTGATTTCGGCATCAAATTTGGCATTGACTTGCTCTAGGGGCGGAAATGGCGAAGCATTCTCCTTCTGTTTGATTTCCCATTGTTCCAATAGGGCGTTAATTTCTGCCCAACGTTGTAGCTGTTGGTGGAGGGTCGCTGTCTCAGATAATCCTACGGCCACGGTTTCTAGGTCGGCTGCAGTGCCGCGTTGGGGTTGCTGGAGACCGTTGGCGATATCACTTAACTGGAACCATTCTAAGGCGGTAAATATATCTTGTAGTCTACCTTGGGGAACCCTGATATCAGCTTGAAATTGGGGTTCTTCCGGGGAGTCGGGAACCTGGGCTATAATAGCGCCTAGGTTGGCTTGTCCTGCTATGAAAACTTGGGTTTCTCCTAGGCGAAGTTCCCCGTCATTAAAGCTAAATTGACCACGGCTAAGGTTGAGTTGAGTAATGGTGAAGCTATCGGCTTCTATATGACCTAAACTGGGGTTTTGGACGCTAATTTCACCAGTTGCGCCTATTTGATTGATGTCTAAACTGGCGAGATTAGTAATGTTTAATATTACGGCTAAGTTCCCTCCTAAATTACCATAACCTTCGGCTACTATGGGGTATATTCCTAATTGGTCTATGGGGAAATCTTCTAGGGTTATTTGTAGCTGGTTTAGGCTGGGGGTGGTTCCTTTGGCGATCGCATTTCCTCGCTGTACTAAAAATGCAGTCGGTAAAAAGCGATCGTCTAATACTAACTCGATTTTGTCCTGTTGACCTGATAAGGCTAAGGTGACACCGCCGCCACCTAGTCCTGCTGTTAAAGTTCCGGTCATTACTGGGTCAAATATGAGAGACCGCAGGGCAAAATTTTCTAACCTGACATCACCCTGTAAATTTAATGCGGAAATAGCACCTTTTAACTGACCAGCAAAACTCACATTACCCGCCAAAGGTGGCACTTCTCCCCGTAGTATTTCTGAGGGAAGGTTGGCTAAGAGGGGTTCTACTAAAGGCGAGTTTAAATCAAAGTTAGATACCCGTAAATTTAGATCGACATTGGCTAAACTGGGAACCCCACTTCCACTAAATTCTAGCGCTAATAAACCGTTAGCACCAAATTGGGGAGTTTCGGCTTGGTCAATGTTTACTTGTCCGTTTTTCAGTCTCGCTATGGCTTCCAAGGGTTGACGAATTATTGGTAATTCTGTTAGTCTTAGTTGGCTGGTGGCTTCCAGGGTGGCGGGGTTGAATTCGGTGACTGAACCTCTAGCATTTAATTCGGTATCTAACAACCCTCGCAATAAGGGCATATTTTGGGCTTGGTTAAGTAATCCCGTCGGTCTGAGGGCGGTTTCGATTCCGGTGAGATTTTCGACTAATGGTGAAAAGCGATTTAAGGCAATGCGATCGCCTATTATATTAGCATTCCAGTCACCAGCTTGAGTCCTACCTGTGGCTTTAATTATGCCATCTCTCCCTAAGTTTAACTGTCCGTCTAAACTAATGGTTAGCGCTTCTGGAGTCATGCTGGCTAGGTTTCCACTAAACCGGGTTTCCCCTTGTAGTTGTGGGTTGTCTAGGTCTAAGTTCCGAATTTCTGCTACTACATTCGCGGGTAAATTCGCTAAAGGTAGCCCTAAGTTGATTAGGGGATTTAAAGGCAGATTATTACTGATGATAGTTCCCTCAAAGTCTCCCGCCTCAATTTCGCCTCTGGCGGTGATTTCTCCCCCTAATTGGGGAAGGTTAACTAATCCATTCACACTACCTTTAATCTGATTAAGATTATTCAGATTTCCTCCGGCTATCATGACTCCATTTAAGCGACTGTTTCTTAACTCTGGCGATCGCCTCAATTTTTCCCTAGTTTCCGGTGGTAAATTACCCAAATTGCTGGCTACATTTAACCAGGGATTAACATGGATACTATTCGCCTCCAACTCCAAGTTAAATACCCCATTCGCTAGGCGAGTTTCTCGGAAAGATATCACCCCTCCCATATTGCCTAAATTGATGTCGCCGATAGCATTAGCCGTGATGTTATTGGGGTCAAAATTATTTAAGTCCGCCGACACAACTCCTCTACTTTGCACGGTTCCATTGCTGAAATCTAGAGTTTGCAGTTGGATAAGAGTTTCTGGCGGTAAATTTATTAGGGGTAGTCCGATACCTATTATTTGCTGTAAATTTAGGCGATTTGCCAGAAAATCTGCCCCCAATTTTCCACCTATTAATTTGAAATCACTGTTGATTTCTCCATTAGCGATCGTTAGGTTAAAATTGCCATTGGCGATGATGTCGTTTAGGTTCAGTTTATCTAGTTGACCTGTGATGGTCGTGTCTAGGTTTAATTTATCTTGTCTCAGGTCAATTTGTCCGATAATTAACTGCACCTCTGGGGGTAAATTGGCGAGGGGTAATCCTAATTTGACTAGGGGATCTAAGCCTAATTCATTGGCGTTCAGGGTGGCTATCCAATTATTATTATCCGCCAGTTGCACATTCGCATTTACTATACCCTCGGCTATCGCTATATTCGCGGTTAACTGATTTTTGGTGATTTGACTAGAACCCAAAATCGGCAAGGTTCCATTTGGGAGATTAAAGTTAATATCCCCTTGGAGGTTATCTAGGGAACCTGAAACTTTAGCCGTCGCGAACATATCCCCTAATCTAGTATTATTCGGAAGTTCATATAGACTGGCGATCGCATCTAAATATAGACTGTCAATATCTAGGGTAAATTCTACCGTTGGCTGTAAAACAAATTCCTCTGGTGATTCTGTCGTCAATGTGGCGGCGCGAAGTAACTCCGTCAGTCCCGTTAATTGCATACTACCAGCGCCGCTAATTTCTCCCCCGCTTATGGGTTTAATCCTTAAATTGTTAATGCTGATACTTGGGTCGGCTACTAAATTAAACTGCTGATCTAGTTCTGGTGTGATGGCTATTTCCGTGGAAATTTCGCTAAAAATTACCCGATCTATTTGGGTTGCTTCTGTGGTGGCGATCGCTATTTCTAGCTGAGGCTGTTGTAGGTTTCCCGTCAAGTTAATATCAGCCGTAACTTCCCCCGCGACCTGAACTGGTAAAACCAGAGTTTCCCCTAATTCTCGATCCGCCGTTTCTAATAACGTCGCCAAAGTAACAGGGAGCAAATTTGCCTGTAAATCGAATTCCGTTTGTAACAAGTCAAATTCTGCATTAGTTCTGATTGTCCCTCCGCTCGTTACTCCTAAATCACCCCAAGCTATTTCTAGGGTCTCCACAGTCGCCTCTGTCTCCTCAAACCCCAAATTAGCATTGGTGATCGTCACCGGTTCCGAAAGGGTTGCTAAAATGGCTTGTACTTCCCTAAGTTGCAGATTTCCCCAAATACCAGTCGGCTGAAAATTCGCCAATTTTACCCTTAATTGGGCATCCGCTTCTCCCTCGCCTAAAATTATACCGGGGGTATTGACTAATAATCCTAATTGTGGTAAATTAAGACCATTAGCTGTGATAGTGGTATCGAAATCTCCAGCAGATAAAATACCATCCGCTCTAACCTGTATGTTCCCGCCTCGGGGAAACTCACCTGTGAGGTGGGTTCTGATGCGATCGTTCTGGTCACTGATATCTAAAATCAGGCGATCGACATTGAGGGCGATCGGGTCTTCTCTCACCTCAGCCGTCAGCAGAGTTTGAGGCATGAGTTTAACATTAGCATTCTCAATGGTAATAGAGCCAATTTCCACATCCACAGGACTTTCATCCCCCGGCGCTATCTCAGTCCTAATCCAATTTCCGAGTTCGTCTTGTTCAAGATAAACTTGGGGATTGATCACCCGTAAATTTAAGCCGACAGTTGGCGTTAATAGTGATATAATGGAAATGCTGGCTTCGATCGCTTCAAGTGAGGCGGTATTGGGATCAGTATCTGTGGGAGGAATCACAGACCGTCCAAAACGAACACTAATAATCCCAAAGCGTTCAACAGGTCCGACTTCTACAGGTCTATCGAGAGTCCCCTCTAAGGCTGTAGCGATGGTAGAGGCTAAACGGTAATGTATAAACCAGCTTACACCACCAGCGATCGTCACAGAAGTAAGACCTAAGCCAACACTTCCCCAAATAAGCCAACGCCGCCAACGTTTGACCGACCTTGGGTTGTCTTCTGGGTCTGGTAATGGGGTATGGATCATGTTTCTCAATCTGCGTGATTTAACGGAAGTCCTTATCCAGAAAGGGTAGCTTATCACAGCCTAACTGGAGTGTATAAATTTTCCGGGGTTAGACCCTCGTTAACCCCACTCTCGGCCATAATTTCTCGTCCTACCCCCATAATTGCAACATTTCGACAGATTAAAACAACACAAAAATATAAAAACTTTGTGAAATTTCCGTGCTTAGATAAATAATCAGAGGTAGCCGGAGTTACTTTTTCATGAACGTCAGCCATCTTTTAAGACTTTACGAACAAGGCGAAACCGACTTTACAGGAGTCGATCTCAGTGGCGTAGACTTGACAGGGGTCATTCTCATAGGTGTTAATCTATCGAGAAGTAACCTGACGGGTGCTAACCTGACTCGCTCATTTTTAAGTCGTGTTAAGTTCAATGGTGCAAATTTACACCGTGCCAACCTGAGTTTTGCTAAAATGAACGAAGCCAAGCTGGTGGAGGCTGAGTTAACCAAAGCCAATCTCAACGGTACTTTTTTAGTCAAAGCTAAATTACCTGGTGTCCAACTCAGTGGCGCAAGTTTGGCGGGTGCTAATTTGCGTGGCGCTAGTCTCCCCAATTCTAACTTATGTGGTGCTAACCTGCAATTTGCTAATCTGCGGGGGGCTAATTTGACTGGCAGTGATTTGAGATATACTAATCTCAATGGTGTGCGACTCAGTGGCGCTAAGTTATTTGGAACCAGGCTCACTGATGTTAACTTGCAAAATGCTTATATGAATGGTGTTAATTTGAGTCGCCTAGATTTGAATGGTGTTAACTTGAGTAACGCTAGGCTTTGTGGTTCTAATTTGACCGGAACTAACTTGATTAGGGCTAATCTCAGTTCTGCTAAACTCCTAGGTTCCCAGTTAGAAAATGCCGATTTAAGAGGCGCTAATTTAGAAAATGCTTGCTTGAGTTATGCTGATCTGAATGGTTCTAAATTGTCGGGGGCTAATTTCCGAAATGCTGATTTGCGCGAGGCTAAATTACTGGGAGTCGAGGTAAAAGAGGCTAATTTCTGTGAGGCAATTTTACCGTTGTCTTTTCGCTTATATCTGGATTTAGAAAATTTCTGCTGTTTAACACTTTCTCAATCTCAAGTTTAGATGTTTGTGGTATAATTGATATGGTGGCTCAATATGGTATAGTATTAGTAACGGCAAGTTCCCGGACGGAAGCAGAGGCGATCGCCCATACTTTAGTCGAGGGAAAACTAGCCGCCTGTGTGGGTTTAATGCCCATCCATTCAGTTTACACCTGGAAAGGTGAGATCTGCTCATCCGATGAGTGGCAATTAATTATTAAAACTGACCTGAATCAGTTTGACGCTTTGGCTGCTAAGGTCGCCGAGGTTCATTCCTATGAAGTGCCGGAAATTATTGCCTTACCAATTGTCGCAGGTTCCCCCTCTTATTTACAATGGATTTCACAACAACTAGACCCCACATGACAGGGGCGAAATATTTACGCCCCTACCTAGTGGTTGAAAATTACTTTAAACTAATTGTCTAAAGGCTCAATACCAGCCTGGCGCAGTTGTTCCATGAAACGTTCAGCCCGTTGTCGTTCAGCATCAGCCCGTTGTCGTTCAGCTTCCACCCGTTGGCTTTCAACTTCAGCCCGTTGGCTTTCAGCTTCCACCCGTTGGCGTTCTTGGGCGACCAATTCAATACCCCAAAGCAGCAACTCTCCGGCTTCATTCCACCAGCGCAACCAGTAACCGTTACGGTTTTCGCGGGTTCCTTCCCAAACCCCTAAAAACAGTTCCATGGGAGCGATCGCATATCGTCCATCATCTAGTGGTTCTTGTATTTGATAGAATCCCTGTTCATCAAGGCGATAAAGTTCTAACTTACCAGTTTTGGGGTCAAAAATAGCATAGTAAGGGACCTCTAACACCCGTTCATAAAAGAACCATTTTCCTGGGGGATAGGTAGGCTTAATCGAATATTCCCCTCCGTCAGTATCAGAGAGAAATTCCATAACTATAATCGGACGCGCACCCTGCAACTCAGGAGTATAGCTGCGTTCAACCTGCGATCGCTCAACCCGAATTTCTGGAATAAACGCCCAGTCTGGGGCTTTCACCACAATTTTACCGTTGAGGGTGGCACAGATCCCATAATTGGTGGGCGTGATACTCAATGGGCTCAGTTTACCAGCCACAGCTAGACTATCAGTCAGGGCTACAGCTAAAGCCGGTTGATTAATATTGTCCACAGGATCGTCCGGTAGAATAAAATCATCGGGAAGTTTTTCCCAAGTAATCTCCAAGTCAACAATCCGGAGAGCCATAATACATTAGGGATGATTAACAATTATTGTTATTATAGCGATCGCCCCCACGAAAAATTCGCCGCCAAATGTTAGACATCAAGAGTTAACCATTGGGTCAAAAACTCCGAATATCTAACCGCTGGCAGCGACTGTCAATCCCAATTAAGTAAGGATTAGATCCTATTAGCGCTGACGGTAAGGAACCATGGTGTCAAAATTGATGCTACCAAGGGCAACGCGAGTTACTGTGTTGGCAGGACGAGAAACCTGTTTTGCCATAGCCAGGAAGTTGGCGGGATCGCCAGCTTTGGGTTGCTTCTCTTGGGGTACAAAGCGACGTACAGAAGTTTGCCAGATAACTTGGGGGAATCCCAACTGGGTCCGGTGGTATTCATTGTACCGGGGAGTCTTCAGGTTAAAGGGTGTTTCGCCCATATTGCGCTGAGGCAGAATCCGACGACGTTGATAAGGAACTGTATCATATCCGAAGTTATCCAGGTACTCGTCGCTATTGAGTAATTCCTCAATGAAGCCCTTGGGTCCTTTGTTAGCAATCACAATTGACCAAGCGATTTTTTCCCGTTCGTTGTAAACATCCCGGCCGAGAATTCGCTGAACGCACATTTCCGCAAAGCGGTAGTTGCTGTTGGTTTGGTAGTTTCTCTCCAAGAAAGGAGCCGAAGTCGCTAACCCACCAATGAAGTCACGGACGGTGATCTGACCAAACTTGAGTTGGGACTCAAGGAAGGTTTGGCGATTGCTTTTCAGCATTTGATGCTCACTAAAGATTTGCCGATAAGCCGCCCAGATCAGAGCGTCCCACTCAGAACCCGAAGGCATATTTTCAGCCGTATAAATTTGGGGCTGCTCATCACCTGGAACTTCATATCCAGCAACACGAGTATTGAAACTCGTTGTAGTGTAGCTTAATAATGGAAGGGGCACCATTAATCTCCTTATTCTCAAACGTCAGCATTGTTTATCAGTTGTCGCCAATGATCTATCCCAGGATGATTGGGATTTAGCACACTGGCATTAATATACCATGCTTACAGATTAGGGGATTGAGGCGATCGCAGTCTAACTTTTATGAAGCTCTGCAATAATATGTAACATTTTAGCAATCTTCCCCCAAACACTAATAGAGCCACTACCACCTACCGCCTAGCTTCAACCCTTTTTTTTTGGTAAACTTTTGTAAATATGCTCAAAGCCGCTGGCCCTATGAAAGGAACATTAACCCAAGGATCTGTTACATCTACCCTGATTAACCTCACTCTACCAATGATTTGGGGAGTGTTTGCCATTATTGCCTTTAGCCTAGCAGATACCTACTTCGTCGCTAAGTTGGGAACCCGACAACTAGCCGCGATGAGTTTTACCTTTCCAGTAGTCACCCTATTAGGAAGCGTATCTATGGGACTGGGGATAGGCGCTGCTTCTGTCATTGCTAGGGCTATTGGGGAGGGAGAACGCGATCGCGTCCGCCGCCTCACCACTAACTCTCTCAGTCTCTCTCTGCTTATGGTTAGTGTCTTAGTCGTCCTCGGTATCAGCACCATTAACCCCGTGTTTCAAGCCTTGGGAGCCAGTCCTGATATCTTGCCATTTATCCGCGAGTATATGACCATTTGGTATGGAGGTGTCATTTTTCTGGTGGTTCCTATGGTCGGGACTAGCGCTATTCGCGCGGCGGGTAATACCTTCGTTCCTAGTGTGATTATGACTGTCGCTGCTGTCGTTAATATTATCCTTGACCCGATATTTATCTTTGGCTTTGCTACTATACCAGCCATGGGACTGCGGGGAGCCGCGATCGCTACTGTTATCGGTCGTGCTACCACTTTAATCGCTTCCGTCTTATTCCTGCATTTCCGCGAAAAAATGCTCCTCTGGAAACTTCCCACCCCCAAAGACCTATTGTCCGACTGGCGACAAATTCTCCATGTTGGTATTCCCGCTACCGGAACCAATATGATTACCCCTATTTCTACCGCCGTCGTTACAGGTTTGGTCGCTACAGAGGGTGCCGAAGCCGTCGCTGGTTTTGGTATTGCTACCCGAGTCGAGGCTTTCGCTTTAATTGTGATTATGGCACTCTCTGCTAGTATTGGTCCTTTTGTTGGTCAAAATTGGGGCGCTCAACTTTATCATCGCGTACACACTGCTATCCGACAGTCTTTCCTGTTTTGTATATTTTGGGGAGTCCTATTAACTCTTATTTTGGCTGCTAGTTCTGAACAAATCGCTACCGCTTTTGATCAAAATCCCAATGTAGTCGCGATCGCTGCTAGTTACCTCACCCTCGTTCCCGTTAGTTATGGAACTATGGGTCTCATGTTCATCGCTAGTTCTACTTTTAATGCTTTGGGTAAGCCTTTACCATCTTTGATGATGACTATTACCCGGATGTTATTACTTTATGTTCCTTTGGCTTATTTGGGTAGTCTCTGGTGGGGAGTTAAAGGCATTTTTGTCGCCGCTTGTATTGCTAATTTACTTGTCGGTATTGGCGCTTATTTTTGGACTTGCAAAACTTGGCAATTGCGATCGGCTGATCCAGTTGTCCTAGAATAGCTTTTTTTTAAAAAAATGGCCCGGCCGCCCAAGTGAAAAGGGGTTGACAGGGCGGCGCTAGTCGGCTATGATAGGAGTATGTTACATAATGGGATGTAAGCAAAAATAATATTTTCGCAACTATTCCCATTATTTTATAGTATAGCACGGACTCCCCCAAAAAGATAGGGTTTTCTGAAAAAAAAGCGCGGGGGCCGCCCAGAAAATTTTTTTTTTGGCCCAGCCGCTGAGTCCTAAAAATCAATTAACGACCAACTAATTTATCGCGTAAAATGCGAATGCGATCGCGAAATTGAGCCGCCTCCTCAAACTCCAACTGTTGCGCCGCCTCCTTCATGCGAACCTCCAACTGTTGAATTAAAGTTGGTATTTCTTCCAAGGGTAAATCATCCACCTGTGGACAAGGCAGATCAATTTGTTGATAATTTAAGCGTCTGGAGACATCCAAAAACGCCAAAATGGCATTACTGGAAGTTTTGTGAATAGATTTAGGGGTAATGCCATATTTTTGATTATACTCCAACTGAATTGTTCGCCGTCGGTTAGTTTCGGCGATCGCCGCCCTCATGCTGTCAGTCATATTATCAGCATACAAGATAGCCTGACCGCGAACGTGGCGCGCCGCCCTCCCAATAGTTTGAATAAGGGACCTTTCCGTCCGCAAAAAACCTTCCTTATCCGCATCAAAAATAGCCACCAGAGACACCTGTGGTAAATCCAAACCTTCCCGCAATAAATTCACCCCAATTAACACATCAAATTCGCCTTCTTGTAAAGACTGAAGAATCTCAATGCGCTGAATCGACTGTATTTCCGAATGTAGATATCTGACCCGAATACCCCTCTCTTGCAAATACTCAGTTAAATCCTCCGCCATACGCTTAGTTAAAGTCGTAACCAAAACCCGTTCATTCCTGGGGATTCTCTCTTGAATTTCAGCGATTAAATCATCAACCTGTCCTGTGGTTGGGCGGACAAATATTTCCGGGTCAACTACCCCCGTTGGTCGAATAACTTGTTCAACCACCTGACCTTGAGATTGTGCAATTTCCCAATCTCCTGGTGTCGCCGAGACCAAAATACACTGTTTAACTTTTTGCCAAAATTCCTCAGATTTCAAGGGTCGATTATCCGCCGCACTAGGAAGACGAAAACCATGTTCAATTAGCACCTTTTTTCTGGCTTGGTCGCCATTGTACATAGCCCGAATTTGAGGAACCGTCACATGAGACTCATCGACCACCAATAACCAATCATCCGGGAAATAGTCCACCAAACACTCAGGAGGAGAACCGGGAAGCCTTCCAGCGAGGTGACGAGAGTAGTTTTCCACACCATTACAATATCCGACTTCTCGCAGCATTTCCAAGTCATAGCGAGCGCGTTGATCTAGGCGTTGGGCTTCTAAAAGTTTACCAGCTTTTTCTAATTCGGCTAACTGTTGTTTAAGTTCAGCAGCAATAGCATCACAAGCAGCATCTAACCTATCTCCCGGTGTCACAAAGTGGCGGGCGGGGTATATATTTAATGTGTCTAAACTCTGTAAGACTTCTCCGGTTACGGGGTCAATATAACGAATTGCATCAATTTCATCCCCGAAAAATTCTACCCTAATTATACGGTCTTCATAGGCGGGTCCAATTTCTAAGACATCTCCGCGAACTCGGAAGCGTCCGCGAGTGATTTCCGTGTCATTGCGGGTATATTGAATAGAGGCTAGGTCTCGCAAAAGTTGGCGTTGGTCTAGGTCTTCTCCCACCCGTAGGGGAATGGCTGCGTTCAGGTATTCGGTGGGTATTCCTAACCCGTAAATACAGCTAATGGAAGCTACAACAATTACATCTCGCCTTTCAAATAAAGACCGAGTAGCTGAGTGTCTCAGCATATCAATTTCATCGTTAATTGAGGCGGTTTTTTCTATATAAGTATCGGAGACAGGAATATAGGCTTCCGGTTGATAATAGTCGTAATAGCTGATAAAGTATTCAACGGCATTGTTAGGGAAAAATTCCCGCAGTTCATTGCAGAGTTGGGCGGCGAGGGTTTTGTTGTGGGCGAGGACTAGGGTGGGGCGACCTAATTCGGCGATGGTGGCGGCAATGGTAAAGGTTTTTCCGGTTCCAGTTGCGCCTAAGAGGGTGGTTTTAGGATGACCGGATTTGATGCTTTGAATTAATTGGGCGATCGCTAATGGTTGATCTCCTGTAGGTTGAAAGGGTGCTTTTAACTCAAATTTGACCATAGTTCAATTTGATATGATTCCGATCATATCTGATAGTTGGTTGTTGTGGGAGTTAATGGCTGACCAGACTGGGAGGGATTAATGATTTAAACAGGACTCTATAGTTGCCACTACCGAATCCGCCAAACTTTTCAAATCATATCCCCCTTCTAATCCTAACACAATTTTTGTAGTTATTTGGCAGCAATAATCTGTAAATATCCCAAAATCTTGCGGTTGTAAGGAAATACTGGCTAAGGGGTCAGCTTGATTGGCATCATATCCAGCACTGATAATTAATAAATCTGGCTGAAAACTTTGTAAAAAAGGGATCACTTGATTTTCAAAAGCTGGCTGGTATAATGCCATGGTACTACCTGGAGACATGGGGATATTTAAAACATTATTATATTGACCTTTTTCTTGGGGGTAGCCAGTTCCGGGATAACAGGGGGACTGATGAAGGGAACAGTAAGCCATTTGGGGGTGATTTTCGACCAGGCTTTGGGTTCCGTTACCGTGGTGAACGTCCCAATCAAGAATAGCAACTCGATTGACTCCTGGCTGTTGAATGGCATAATGAGCAGCGATCGCCGCATTAGAAAACAAACAGAAACCCATCCCCCGACCCGCTTCGGCATGATGTCCGGGGGGACGGGCTAAAATAAAACTAGGTCTGGCGGTAGTCAAAGTGCGATCGACACCATCTAACCAAGCACTGATCGCCAATAGCGCCACCTGGTAACTCTCCTCAGAAATGGGAGTATCGCCGTCAAGATGGCCGCCGCCAGCACTGGCAATATTTTTAATCCTGTCAATATGGGAGTCGGTGTGAACAGCCTTGAGGACTTGCATAATCAGACTGTGGCGTTCTTTTAGCGGAGTGGGTGATAACCAAGTCAGTTGGTCACGCCAGGGGGTGGCCCGCAAACCTTGGACGATCGCTTTGAGGCGTTCGGGTCGTTCTGGATGAAATAAACCCGTTTTGTGTTCCAGAAATTCGTCAGAGTAGATAACAGTTAACATTGACCGTGCCGGGGCTAACAACAGGGGACAAAAAGGCAATAGGGCCGAGAGGGATTCCCATCGAAAATATGTGCAAAGTATGCTATAATTTTATAGCCTAGTCGCGCCTTTTCAAATAATAATCGAAAATCAATTTATTTGATCTGAATTATTTCACAAAAAAGCGACGGTTTTTGCAATATTAATGGAGTTTTAAATTCTATGAGCGCTTCCGAATCCCGAATTATCCCAACGGATTTGCGGAACGAGATGCAGCAATCCTATCTCGAATACGCCATGAGCGTCATTGTAGGTCGGGCGCTGCCAGATGCCAGGGATGGGTTTAAACCAGTCCATCGTCGCATCCTGTATGCCATGAATGAACTAGGCCTAATGCCCGATCGCCCCTTTCGGAAGTGCGCCCGGGTGGTAGGGGAGGTTCTGGGGAAATATCACCCCCACGGTGATACAGCCGTCTACGATGCCCTAGTGCGGATGGCCCAGGAATTTTCGATGCGATCGCCCCTAATTCAAGGTCACGGGAACTTTGGGTCTGTCGATAATGACCCCCCCGCCGCCATGCGATACACAGAATGTCGCCTGCACTACCTGACCTCCGAAGCCATGTTGCGGGATATCGACTCCGATACCGTAGATTTTGGCGATAACTTTGACGGTTCCCAACAAGAACCCCTAGTGCTTCCGGCCCGCATTCCTCAACTGTTGCTCAACGGTTCCTCCGGTATCGCCGTCGGAATGGCAACTAACATCCCCCCCCATAACCTCAATGAGTTAGTCGATGGCTTAGTCGCGCTAATTCATAACCCCGAAATTACTGATACTGAACTAATGCGCTATATTCCCGGTCCTGACTTCCCGACCGGGGCGAAAATTCTCGGAAGGTCTGGTATTCGGGAAGCCTACACCACCGGACGGGGTTCTATCACCATGCGGGGAGTTGCCCAAATTGAAACCATTGAACACCGAGGACGACCAGACCGGGAAGCTATTATCATCACTGAGTTACCCTACCAAACCAATAAAGCCGCTTTAATCGAAAAAATCGCCGAAATGGTGAATGAGAAGCGCCTGGAGGGGATATCAGATATCCGAGATGAAAGCGATCGTGAAGGGATGCGGATCGTCGTGGAACTCCGACGAGATGCCTATCCTAGGGTGGTTCTCAACAACCTTTATAAACAAACTCCCCTTCAGACCAACTTCGGCGCTAATATGTTAGCCCTAGTTAACGGAAAACCAGAATTGCTTACCCTCAAGCGATATCTCCATGTTTTCCTAGACTTCCGCATCGACACTATCCGGCGGCGTACTGAATATGAAAAACGCAAAGCTGAAGAACGTGATCACCTCCTGCAAGGACTATTAATTGCTCTCGATAATCTTGATGCAATTATTGCCCTAATTCGCCATGCTGCTGATAGCCCTACAGCTAAACAGGAGTTAATCGAAAGGTTCGGACTTTCTGAACCACAAGCTGATGCTATTTTACAAATGCAACTGCGACGTTTAACCGCCTTGGAAGCTCAGAAAATTGAACAAGAACATCAAGAACTTTTGGCGAAAATTGCTGACCTAAACGATATTTTAAATCGCCGAGAACGGATTTTAGAAATTGTTGAACAGGAAGCTCAAGAAATTAAACAACGTCACGGCACACCCCGACGGACCGAAATTGAACTCGAAGAAAGTGAGCTAGAAGATACCGATTTGATTGCTAATGAAAAAGCAATTATTCTTCTCACTGAACAAGGGTACATTAAACGGATGCCCGTTAATACTTTTGAGGCTCAAAATCGCGCCACTCGCGGTAAATCTGGAACTAAAATGAAGGAGGATGATGGGGTTAAACATTTCTTGAGTTGTTGCGACCATGACAGTATTATGTTCTTTACTGAACGGGGGGTTGCTTACTGTTTAAAAGCCTATCAAATACCTATCGGCTCCCGCATCGCTCGGGGGGTTCCGATTGTGCAAATGTTACCAATTCCTCGGGATGAGAAAATCACCTCTTTGGTGGCGGTTGGGGAATTTAGTAACGATGAATATTTGGTGATGCTAACTAAGGGGGGTTACATCAAAAAAACTGCCCTTTCCGCTTTTAACAATATCCGTTCTAATGGCATAATTGCGATTTCCTTAAATGAAGGAGATGAGTTGCGTTGGGTACGCAGTGCTAAGGTGGATGATAGCGTTATTATCGGTTCTCGCCTGGGTATGGCTATTCATTTCCACACTGATGATAAACAATTACGACCCCTCGGTCGCGCTACCCGTGGGGTTAAAGCTATGAAACTAAAACCAGATGATGAACTCATTGGGATGGATATTCTCCCTAGTTTCATTGTGGCTAGTATTCCTAAATTGGGGGGTGAAGAAACGGAAATAGAAGAGGAGGAAAATACTACCGTTGAAGAGGTGGATGATACGGAATCTGAAGAGATAGCTACTACTGAAGTTGAACCTGATGGGGTTTCTATTTTGGTCATTACTACTAGGGGTTATGGAAAACGAGTTCCTGTGTCTCAATTCCGCTTACAAAATCGCGCCGGAAAAGGCATTATTGCTACTAAGTTTAAACCCCATTTATCTGGTGATTGTGTGGTGGCGCTTCAGGTGGTACATAATACTGATGAATTGATGTTAATTACTAGCCGGGGGATTATTATTCGTCAGGTGATTAGCGCTATTTCTCGACAGTCCCGCAATGCTACAGGGGTGCGGGTACAACGCTTAGATAAGGAAGATGCGATCGCTGCTGTGGCTTTAGTCCCTTTATCCGGTGAAGGGGACGATACCGAAGTTGATGTTGACCCTAATACTGACGTTGAACTTCAAGAAGTCAATAACTGAACTCTGACAACCTAGAAACCCTACTCCCCCCATTTCCTCCTAATAGGTCTGGTTAGGGGGGAGTTTTTCATATATCAATTCAATATATCAATTCAATATATCAATTAACAATTTGAGCAAGTCCATCAATACAAAAAAGTTGCACAAATCGGATATAAAAATCTGACAATATCGGTTATAATCAGATTAGAAACCTAAGTAGTGTGCTTTCCAATCGATATAACAAAAGTCATGGCGGGTTTTCCTGCCTGACTTTTGCTATATTGACTACGTTGGGTCAATTGACCTCTGTTGGGTTTCACCCAACCTACGTTGGGTCAATTGACCTCTGTTGGGTTTCACCCAACCTACGTTGGGTCCATTGACCTCTGTTGGGTTTCACCCAACCTACTACTCTCTTTGTTGGGTTTCACCCAACCTACTACTACTCTCTTTGTTGGGTTTCACCCAACCTACGTTGGGTCAATTGACCTCTGTTGGGTTTCACCC
>NZ_JARPLU010000001.1:74847-79818 GCF_032349615.1 Limnospira sp. PMC 1279.21
AACCTACTACTCTACTACTCTCTTTGTTGGGTTTCACCCAACCTACATTTTCCGTTTCACCCAACCTACTACTCTCTTTGTTGGGTTTCACCCAACCTACATTTTTGTCAAGGGTCAATATTTATTTATGTCATTTTATTTAACTCCTAGCTTCTGGTCAGGAGTCGGTAATATCAAATGGATAGGATAAGCAGCATCACTGATATGGATAGCGTAAGCGGCTTGTAAATATTGCTCATATTCAGGATTATTAGTTATGTGGGTTTGGAAAAATGCTACACTTAGACTTTTCATATATCCCCGAGAAATTTCTGTGGCTGGACGAGTTAAACCTCCTAAGTTGGGTATGGCTTCAGCCGTGTATTGATTCATATCAAAAAAGTGACTATCTTTTTCTTTAAAAACTAAATATCGGTGGGAATTGGTTAACCAATTAAAAGCTGGGATTTGTTCTAATACTGCTGGTGCTAATATATCCAAGCCACTGGCTACCATCATCACCGGGATTTGGATTTGATTGATGCTTGCTTCTCCTAAGATACTACTATTTAAAGGGTTTATAAGTAAGATAGCATTAACTCTTTCATCTCTCAAGTTGGTGTCGGTTTGCGGTAATTCTAGGGCGCGACACTGGAGAAACAAGGAAGGATTAACGGAAAAGTTATCTTGATTGCAGTCGATTTTCAGTTGTGCAAAATTCAGCGGCGCACCCCCTAAGACTAAAGCTGTATAGCCTCCGAGAGAATGTCCGAGAACTCCGACATTATCCAAGTTAAGGCGATCGCTTAAATCTCCACGATTTAATGATTCCAGATAATCTAATACTTGGGAAATGTCAAGGGGTCTGTCTATAAATTCTCGCGGGTTAAACATATCTGATACTTTCCCAATTAACAAGTCTTGGAATTGCTGAAAATCGCTACCAGTGTGCTGAGGAACAGCTACGGCGAAACCATAGGAGGCTAAATGGCGCGCGAGGTATTCAAAGCGACTGCGGTCTGATGCTAAACCATGAGATATGATTAAAGTGGGGATATTACTATCAGTAGTTTCCGGGAGGTATAAATCAAAATTAAATTGGCGATCGCGAATTGAATCACTAACTCTATAGGTGTATTTAGAACTTGGAAATTTTCCGGGTTTTCGTAAGTCGCGCCATTGACTAAAATCAATATTTCCAGCAGTTTGTCCTTGGGAAGATGCCAGTCTTTTGATGTCGGCAATTATATCATTAGTTGACTCAATTAAAATCGCTACATTAGTTAATGCTTGTAAAGCCTCATTTAGGTTCATATAAATACTAGGACTAGGAAACTCTCGCATCATATCAATGAGGGTAAATCCGTCGGGGAGACTACTGGCTGATACCATGGCATTTCGGATGGCATCTGCGCCATTAGCACCGGGTTCGGTTTCGATAATATCTCCCATCTGAATTAAAAAATCTGCTACCATCGGAGAACTCAATAAATGCCTGATTTCGGCATCACTAAACTGATAACGTCTCGCTAATATGTCCCGCAGTTGTGTCTGGATTTTGGGACTCAATAAATTGGCGACATTATCTAACTTGTGATTTTCGGAATGGTCGGGCGGATTTTCGATATAAGTTTCTAAAACATCGACAGGTATAGAAACATCTCTATTTCCGATGGAAAAACGCAAAAAATCAGCGGCTTGAGTGGGGGTAGCGATCGCTACCAGGGTGGAGACCCCTAGAGTGATCAACTTGAGACCAAGTATTATATAATTGGGCTGCATTAGTATTCTCAGTGTGAAACTTAGGATGAGACAGTGGTTCAGTTTTTGATAAAATCAAGACTCTGCAACCTGTAATCCCTAAACCTACAAACAATTATGGCAGTAACCACCCAACAATTAATCGATTGGAAACAGCAGGGACACCAAATTACCATGCTAACTGCTTATGAGTATGCGATCGCCAAAATTATCGACCAAGCAGGTATTGATATTATTCTAGTCGGTGATTCCCTAGCCATGGTCGGTTTAGGTTACGAAACCACCCTACCGCTAACCCTTGAGGAAATGTTGCACCACGCCAAAGCAGTGCGTCGGGCGGTGGTAAGATCCCTATTGGTAGTGGATTTACCATTTTTGACCTACCAGGAAAGTCCCCAACAGGCGATTCATTCAGCCGGACGGGTATTGAAAGAAACAGGAGCATCCGCCGTAAAGTTAGAAGGGGGCTATGATGAAATGGCTAATACAGTCAGCGCCTTAGTCAAAGTGGGTATTCCCGTTATGGGTCATGTCGGCTTAACTCCCCAGTCTGTACATCAATTGGGAGGGTATCGCCAACAAGGTAAAACCACAGTGGCAGCAGAACGTATTTTATCAGAAGCGATCGCCTTACAACAAGCGGGAGCCTTTGCTATAGTCCTGGAACATATCCCCAAGGACTTGGCGGCGGAAATTACCCAACAACTAACCATTCCCACTATCGGTATTGGCGCGGGTCCTTACTGCGACGGACAAGTGCTGGTAACCTCTGATATATTGGGATTAACCCCCTGGCAACCACCCTTTGCCAAAAAATACGCTAACCTGCACGATACCATTACCAACGCCGTGACACAATTCTGCACAGAAGTTCAACAAGGGAAGTTTCCCTAATGACCACCTCGACCAGACCCCTGATTATTGGCGTTTCCGGTGCTTCGGGACTCATTTATGCAGTCCGCGCCTTAAAATACCTGCTACAAGCCGATTATGCTATCGAATTGGTAGCCTCCAAGTCTTCCTACATGGTATGGCAAGCGGAGAATAATTTGCAAATGCCTGGAGATAGCGCGCGCCAGGAGTTATTTTGGCGACAACAAGCCGGGGTGGAAACCGGGGGAAAACTGCGTTGTCATCCTTGGCAGGATGTAGGCGCTAATATTGCTAGTGGTTCCTTTCGCACTATCGGTATGATCGTCATTCCCTGTAGTATGAGTACAGTGGCTAAAATTGCCCAAGGTCTCAGTTCCGATTTACTTGAACGGGCGGCAGATGTACAATTAAAAGAAGGTAGAAAATTGGTAATTGTGCCACGGGAAACTCCCCTAAGTCTTATCCATCTGCGAAATTTGACTACTTTAGCAGAAGCAGGCGCGCGGATTGTCCCGGCTATCCCCGCTTGGTATCATCATCCCCAAACTATTGAGGATTTGGTAGATTTTGTGGTAGCGCGAACCCTCGATCAATTTGAGATTGATTGTGTACCTTTGCGTCGGTGGAAACCTGATGAATTCTGAGGGAATTTCCTAATTAGTTATTGATATTTTCGATTTCGATGGGGTTATTTATGTGATGTCTGGAAAAAGTGCGATCGCTATTTTGATTATAGTCGGTGGTTTGATATTGTTCACCATACAAAATCTTTCCCCCGCCATATCTTTAGTATTTTTAGGGATGCAATTACCCACTTTACCTTTGTCGGTGTGGCTACTAATTGCCCTCTTCATCGGTATATTCACCTCTCTGATGATTGCCAGTTTATTCCAACTCTCTTACACCCCCTCTCCGTCACGTCCTCAAGCCAGTAAAAAACCTATACAACCATCCCCCCAACCTAACCCACCTGATCCAGCAATTCCCCCGTCACCACAAGCCGATGATTCGGAGTGGGATAATTTGCAATCTGAACTAGAATTAGAACCGGAAAATCAACCCCCTATCCCTACCCCCAAAAATCAATCCCCCAAAACTCACAAAAATAGTGATGATTGGGAAACCGAAGTCCGCCAAGTTAGCGATAGTTGGGATGAAAATGATAGCGATCGCCAAAATGAACCAGAAACCCCACCCGTTAGACAAACTACCCCCAAACCATCAGAATCAGAATCCTGGAATAAACGCGATATCAATCCCCTAAACTCTCCTAATACTGATGAAGATTGGGATAATTTACCTCCCCAGAATGCACCAACCACCCCCACTTCTCCACCCCCAGAAAACACCCCCACCACCACTCCCACACCCCCAGAAAACACCGGAAAAACCTTTGAAGTACAGCAACAACCTCAAAAAGAATCCTGGTCAGGTTCCGTCTATTCCTTCAATTATAAAGACGGTCAAAATTCCGGTGCTGGTCGTACCGAATCAGTTTATGATGCAGACTATCGCCTAATTAATCCCCCTTCTCCCCCTACCAAAATTCAATCTGATGAGGAAGATTGGGGTTTTGATGATGAGGATGAAATCGGCTAAAATTATCTAGCTAGTTATGATCACTTTCGGACTTTTAGACAATCTCATGGTTTTAGAACAAATACAAGGAATTAACATCTATTTAATTGGTATGATGGGGGCGGGAAAATCTACGGTAGGTCAGATATTGGCTAATCGATTAAGCTATAAGTTTTTTGATACCGATGTTTTGATTAGTCAAGTGGCGGGACAAGCCATTCCCGAAATTTTTGCCACCCAGGGGGAGGAAGAATTTAGGAACTTAGAATCTCAAGTCCTATCTAGTCTTTGTGCTTATCAACATTTAGTGGTAGCTACTGGGGGAGGGGTTGTGATTAAACGGATGAATTGGAGTTATTTAAGACATGGTATCATTGTCTGGTTAGATGTTCCAACTCATTGCTTATATGAACGTCTGAAAGGAGACACAACCCGACCTCTACTACAACACCCAGACCCCCTCACTCGCCTCGATAATATCCTGGAAACTAGGCGACATCTTTATCAACAAGCCGATATTTCTATTGCTATCAATGAGGATGAAAAACCCTCAGAAATTGCCGAACAAATTATTACTAAAATCCCTAATATCCTCAAGCAGACTGAATCACACCTTAATTAATTATTATAGATGGGTTTCTCTCCCAGATTTCCAGAAACCCGGTTTCTTTGAGAAACCGGGTTTCTTAGCCGATAAGGTTTCTCAGCCGATAATAATTATAGCCGGGTTTCTCCCCCAGATTTCCAGAAACCCGGTTTCTTTGAGAAACCGGGTTTCTT
>NZ_JARPLU010000001.1:79828-87586 GCF_032349615.1 Limnospira sp. PMC 1279.21
CCGGTTTCTTTGAGAAACCGGGTTTCTTAGCCGATAAGGTTTCTCAGCCGATAATTATTATAGATGGGTTTCTCCCCCAGATTTCCAGAAACCCGGTTTCTTTGAGAAACCGGGTTTCTTAGCCGATAAGGTTTCTCAGCCGATAATAATTATCAATTACCCAATCAAAACTCAATATCGGGGGAATTTTGCGATCGCCATAAAGCCCTAACTAATTGAATTTCCCCATAACTGTAGGCTTTTCCTAGATGTTCATAAATTGTTGTTAGGTGTTCATCTCCCAAAATAGCGATCGCTTCTAAAATCACCTGTTGTCGTTCAGGAGATACCAATGTATTAATATCGATATCGCCATAATTGTTAGCAATTAAATCCGCCAAATGACCATAAATCGTAGTAGATTTTAAGCCTCTCTGATAAGCGATCTCTTCCACATTTAAACCCTGCTTAAATAACTCCCAGGTTTGCAGAACAGTAGGGGAGACATGATACCACTTAGAGATAGATGATGATGAAACAGCAGGTAATGGCGGTTTAGTAGGCTTGAGGGGAATACCTTGTTCCAGACAATATTGATGGATAGCATTTAAGAACTGCTGACCATAATGTTGAACCTTATAAGCAGTCACCCCAGAAAGTCTCAAGAGATCCTGTTTAGTTTGGGGACGTTCTCGCGCCATTAACCCCAAAGTCGAATCGGAAAAAATCTTATAGGGAGCAATATCATTTTGGTCAGCCAGTTGTTTACGAACTTGACGGAGATGCTCTAATAACATTTTAACATCCGCCGCCATAGACCAAGTTTTTTGTGGAAGTTGGCGATCGCGTACCACCGCAATTTTGACTTCCCGCTGTCTTTTCATCACCTCCCAACTGAGGTTATTTAACTTCAAAATAGAATAGCCATCATTAGTCTGGTTTAACAGTCCTTGATGCAAAAGCGATCGCGCCAACATTTTCCACTCATCAACAGTCCGGTCTCGTCCTATATTATAGGTGGAAAGTTTATCATGTCCCCTACTCAAAACCTTTTGATTTTTAGCACCCCGCAACACATCAATAATATAACTCATCCCAAACCTTTCCCGACACCGCGCCACACAGGATAGAAACTTCATTGCTTCCACTGTCCAATCTTCCATAGGTCGTTGATGGCAACAATTATCACAGGTGCCACAATTACCGGGAAATTCCTCTCCAAAATAGCGCAGTTGAATGCGGTGCCGACACTCGGTAGACTCAGCATAATCAATTACCTGTCGCAACTGTTGGCGCGCAATTCTTTGTTCATCAACATCAGGCTTTTGCTCAATCAAATATTCAATGGTTTTCATATCCCCATAACTAAAAAATAGCAGACATTGAGCCGGTTGCCCATCCCGTCCAGCACGTCCTGACTCTTGGTAATAGTTTTCCAAACTTTTCGGTAAATCGTAGTGTATAACGAACCGGACATCTGGCTTATCTATACCCATACCGAAGGCGATAGTAGCCACGATAATTCGGACATCATCTCGGATAAAACGGGTATGACTTTCTAGGCGATCGCTATCCGCCATTCCCGCATGATAGGGGAGGGCTTGGATATTATGATGTTGTAATTTTAATGCGACTTCTTCCACCCTTTTCCGACTGGAACAGTAAATAATTCCTGAACCCGACATAGATTCAATTACTTTTAATAGTTGAGTGAACCGTTTTTTCGGTTGTTTAGGGATTACCTGATAGTAGAGATTAGAACGGTAGAAACTGGCGACGTGAACATAAGGTTGTTTGAGGACAATTTGTTTAATTATATCAAATCTGACCCGTTCCGTAGCCGTAGCCGTGAGAGCGATCGCTGGAACGTGGGGATAACGCGATCGCACCTGTTGAATTTGTCGATATTCTGGTCGAAAATCGTGACCCCAATCTGAGACACAATGAGCTTCATCAATTACCAGAGTTGATATGCCAAATGCCGCCTCAAGGCGGTCTAAAAACTCTAAAAACTGAGGAGATAGTAACCTTTCCGGTGCTACATAAAGCAGCTTAATTTGACCTTGTAGAATAGCTGACTCTCGCTGACGCGCTTCGTGAATATCTACCGTACTATTCAGAAATGTCGCCCCAATACCATTATCTTTTAGCGCTTCTACCTGGTCTTGCATTAAAGCGATTAAAGGCGAAACCACCAATGTCAGACCGGGTTTCAAGAGAGCGGGAAGTTGAAAGCACAGGGATTTTCCACCCCCTGTAGGCATAATCGCGAGTACATCCCGCTTTTGCAGCACTTGTTCTATAATCTCCTGTTGTCCTGGTC
Organism: Limnospira sp. PMC 1279.21; assembly: GCF_032349615.1. Classification (NCBI taxonomy): domain Bacteria; kingdom Bacillati; phylum Cyanobacteriota; class Cyanophyceae; order Oscillatoriales; family Sirenicapillariaceae; genus Limnospira; species Limnospira sp. PMC 1279.21. The sequence continues at coordinate 82,131 of NZ_JARPLU010000001.1, forward strand.
TAAAGCTGTCATAGCCAAAATACTGTTTAAGGCATTGTTGGAGGGATTGAGGTTGCGCTAGAGGTGGCGGAAAACTTGACATAACTTCACTGATTCCATTGACTGCTAAGGTGGACTTATGCGGTGGGTTACGGATAATCCCTTAGTTTATCTCATTTTATGATCAGTTCCAGTTGATCATAGGCTGGCGCTTAATTCCAGCCCCCTATTGAGAAACCCGGTTTCTTATGATTTATGATTAATTATAAGGTAGAATAGCATCATCCAAATTAACCCGTTTTAAAATAGCGCCGTTCAGGTTAGCGCCTCGCAAATTCGCACCGCGTAAATCAACTGAGTGTAAAATAGCGCCATTCAGGTTAGCGCCTCGCAAATTCGCACCTCTTGCGTCGATGTTTTCCCAAACAGATTTTCTGAGATTAGCGAATCGAAAATCAGCCCCCATTAATTGGGAATTAGTGAACTTAACCCCCCAGAAATAAGACCCATTTAAATGGCTATTAACTAAGTTAGTACCATAAAAATAGGCTTGATAGCCGATCGCATTTATCAAAACCGCCTCATGGAAATTAGCGTGACTCAAATTAGCCTGATTCAAATTAACCGCCGCTAAATTCGCCTGGGTAAAATTCCCCCGTCTTAGGTTTGCGCCATTCAAATTAATCCGACGGGCGATCGCCTCTCGAAATTCCACCCCAATTAAATTAGCATTTCCCAAATCCGCATCAGTCAAATTCCCATCAGATAAATTAGCCCCCAGTAAAACCGCCCCCATTAAATTAGCCCCTTGCAAATCACCACCTTCCAGGTTGGCACCTGCTAAATCAGCCCCCATTAAATTAGCCAACCTCAATTTAGCACCCCTTAAATTAGCGCCCTGAAGATTAGCCCCCTCTAAATTCACCCCTTCCAGGTGAAAACCAGAGAAATTAGCCTCTTGTAAATCCGGTGCGATCGCCGCATTTTCGCGCCGCCAAAACTCCCATTTCACCACACCCCGCCTCAAGATTGCCAATTGTTCAATATTAGCCATAATAACCCCCCTATTCCTCACTCCTTACCTTCCGCAAATAAGGTATCGCGACCATAAATATTAGCGATCGCATTTAAAGCCGCCGCCGACCCAGCCAAAATATCCTGTTCATTTCCACCCAGATACAAACGTCCAAAACTCCCCACCGCTTGCACCTGTAAAATATTAATCAAAGCCGCCTTTTCCGCCTCATTCGCAGCCAAAGCAGCATAAGCCGCTGGTTGCACCTCTAAAACATATAAAGTTTGTTTAGCCAGCAACAACTGTCCCCGGCGAGTCCGATTAATCAATTGTGCCTGGTGAGGGTCAATATTGCGAATAATTTGACTAGAGACCACACGCGGCTTGAGGCGATCGCTTTCTTGTAGCCCCAAAGCATCCAAAATCGCCCTACCCGCCGTTAACGTATCTCCCTGGCGGCTAGAGTGAATTTCCAACACACCATACAACCTTTCCACAAACTGAACACCAGGACGGACAGCCGTAGACTTTAAAGCCACATCAGTAATGCGGTTAATCTCAATTCCCGGTGAAATTTCAATCCACAGGGACGCATCCCCAGGTAACGGCAAAAACCCCAACGATACCGTCCCAATATAGGCAGCGTGTTGGGGCTGTAAATTGTCCAGATAAACATAACTTCGCAGTTCTACACCCAAAGTCAAACCTCTTTCCGAGTTCCTCCCCACATCAAGAACAGGAAAACCCCCTGATGTGAAGATGCCAAGCCTAACCATTGTACCCCTTAGCGTCACACAAAAGTTAGGCTCTCAACTACCTACCTGACAACATCCATACTGCTAATCAGCAATTCCTGGCGGGTTTTTCCACAGGGTTCAATGCTTTCGCAATCATTAACATTTTGCAGTGAATATTTTAGGGAAACCCGACGATTGATGAATTGATTAGCCTTAGCACAAATATCGAAAGTTGCGCCTAACTGGTGTTCCTGGTTCATCTGATCTTTCAGGGTCACATAGCACATAATGTCCCCCTGAACGATATTAGTAACTTGCCCCATTTGCGGTTGCTCATTGCTGGCCTGTCGTGCTATATATGCTTGTAATTCAGCCGTGCGATTGGTGGTCATCTTAGTAAGACAGTTGGTGAACAGCAGACCCTCTAAAGTCCCCCCCAACGCTTCCGCCGATTCAAATCTACAATTCGTGTCGCGGAATTGAATCCAGGCGCGTTGTGCTGCAATCAGGCGCTGTCTTTCCTCGCCTTGCACTTTCGGGAGCAGTTGTTGGTAAACTTCATTCAGTTTGCGATCGGCTACTCGATAATCATCATCAGCACATTTTTTCATTTCCATCATTGAACCCTTAGGGTTACACTGTATCCCTTGGGCTACATGAGTTTCCGCCACTTCTGAGTTAGTAGCGCCAGGGAAAGCCAGGAAAGCAGCAAAGATAGCCGTAGCAATTTTGTCAAGCATAGTGGGTAGGTGCTAGTGAATTGGTGAACTTGTATGTATGTAAACTATCCTTTCTGACTACAGATATCAGCTTGAAAAGTGCCACCTTCTTAACTGGTGGCGTTTTTCCTGACCTTTCCCGCTTCTTGGCGCTGAAATTCTCTCTGTAGTCATAACAACTTCTGAAACTGCCACATCGGTGGTAGGAATTATCTATAATCAATGCCCCTCACCCGATCATACCTGATATGCTATCTTAGCTGTCAACGTGCTTTCTACTTGCTCCATCGATCTCCACGATATGAATATATGTAAAGTTTTGCCTCAAAAATTGCTCACCCTGATTTCTGGTAGTTTGTTTCTCTTGGTTATCGGCTGCGATATTGTACCCAGTGCTAGGGTTGAACCCATAGACCCAGAGAAACTCACCGCTTTAACCAAACCCCCCAAACCCTATACCCAGTCAGCTTTATTAATTGCCGTTGGCGATATTATGATGCACGGACCACAAATTAGGTCCGGTTATAATCCCAGCACAAACACTTATAATTATGACCCTTTTTTTACAGAAGTTAGCGACATTCTCCAAACCGGAGATTGGGTAATTGGGAACTTAGAAACTACCCTAGCAGGTTCAGCAACCGGATATACAGGTTATCCCTTATTTAATGCACCGGATACCCTCGCAGATGCCCTGAAAAATGCCGGATTTAATATTTTAACCACAGCTAACAATCACTCCCTAGACCGTCGCGAAGCTGGTTTATTAAAAACTCTGGAAAATGTCAGAAGTAGAGGTTTGGTTCCCGTCGGTACAGCCGCCTCCCAGGAGGAAGCAGACACCATTACTGTGATTGAAAAGAATGATATATCAATGGCGTTTTTTGCCTATACCTACGGCACTAATGGCATTCCTATCCCTAGGGGAAAGGATTATTTAGTTAACTTAATTGATGAAGCGAAAATCATCCAAGATATTCAGAAAGCGCGAGAATTAGGAGTTGATATAGTTACTGTGGCTTTGCATTTTGGCACGGAATATCAACGCCAGCCGAATGCTGAACAAAAACGACTGGTCGCCAGTTTGGTTAATGCGGGTGCGGATATTATTTTAGGTAGTCATCCCCATGTGGTTCAACCCTATCAAATTTTTGATATCACCGAGGAAGATGGTACTATCCGCCAAGCTGTGGCTATTTACTCAATGGGGAATTTCATTTCTAATCAGCGGGGGAATTATCGGGATGTGGGAGTTATTTTTAAGGTGAGAATTAACAAGAATTTTCCTGATGAAACTATAGAAATTGCTGAGGTGATAGCTTTACCCACTTGGGTGCATCGATACTCACTTCATGGCAAACTCAATTATCGTGTTTTGCCTTTAGAATCATTGTTAAATAGTCAGGATAACCCCCTACTAACTAGCCGTGATTATTCTCAACTAGCCAGATATTTAGAGGAAATGAATCGCCATCTTACCTCCTTACTGCCGACATCTTCTCTGGTGGGTCAGAACCGGTAAATCACGATAATCACGGGATAACTGACTATCAAAACTTAGCGCGAATGGTAAAAGAATAATCGCCGCCTGGTTCAAGTTTATAGTCCCACTTTTCCAGAAATCGCCCTAGGGGTTCTTGGATTAAAGCGCGACCCTGGGAGGGTCGAATAACTAAACTTTTACGTTGTCTAAATCGCCATTGAAATTGCCATACATAGTCCCCGGCGCTGACATCTCCTTCGAGAATACCAGACTGCCAGGACTGACGGGTAATGCGGATATGGGCATTGGTTTCGGGTAAAGGACCTCTAGCATGAGTCACTGGCAACCTCCTGGGATAATGCAGGAAATTCAGATTCTGGACATTAGTCAACACTGCGACTATTGTAAAGGCTCATAGCTTTTTCTACTCCATCTTCTAGGGCTAATTCTATGGCTTCTAATACCTGTTGTAACAGTTTATCCATAGTCTGGCGCTCATTAGGGGGAAATTTACCCAGGACGTGGGAGATGGTTTCTCGGTCGTGGTTAAGGACTGCGGCTTGGGGTTTATCAATTCCCAGGCGCAGGCGAGGGAAATTTTGAGTCCCTAAATGAGCGATCGCCGATTTCATGCCATTATGTCCCCCAGCGGAACCGGACAGCCGCAGGCGCAGCCGTCCTACTGGTAAATCCATGTCATCATAAATCACTAACACGGATTCCGGGGGGAGTTTGTACCAGTCCACCACAGACCGAATAGCTTGACCTGACCGATTCATGTAGGTTAAGGGTTTCAGGAGATACAGCTTGTCATGCGATCGCATCTTAGCCTCACCAAATACCCCCTGAAACCGACGGTTTTCCGACAGGGTAGCCCCCCACTTGTCAGCCAAAAAATCGACGGCTTCAAAGCCAATATTGTGGCGGGTACGGTCATATTTTGACCCCGGATTACCTAAACCTACAATTAATTGTGGTATTAAAGCCATTGCAGAGGACAAAATTGCTGCTAAGAATTATCACTTTCGGAGTTAGTATTTTGGGGGCGAGTAGCAGCTTGGATCTGTTCTGCTTCTCGATTAAACTCGGTCTTAAATTCCTGGGAGGCTTCTTGAAACTTGCGGATCGCCTCTCCTAAACTGCGACCCATTTCGGGTAATTTTTTCGGACCAAAAATCAAAAGTGCTAATACCAGGATGACTGCCATCTCTGGTAAACCCATGCCAAAAATATTCATTTAATGTCTCCAGTAGTTGGGAAGTCGCCTAGGGTATAGGGCTAAAAATATGGCGATCGCCAGTGAAATATGATTCCCAGGGAGAGTCGCCCTAAGCCATGAGACCAACCAGACCCGAAATCCATAGCGATCGCCAATTGATCCAGTTCATAGATTGGCGCCTGATACATTTACGCGACATTTATCCGGTTGTTCCCGGACAATGCGACGATAGCACTATTACCCGTTAAAGTAACAGAGGCGGTATCCCGCAAAGCTTTTAGAAAGATTCCAAAAGCACCGTTCC
>NZ_JARPLU010000010.1:0-43938 GCF_032349615.1 Limnospira sp. PMC 1279.21
CTATCGTCGCATTGTCAGGCAATAGCCGGATAAATGTCGCGTAAATGTATCAGTTCCCTGTGCCTTGCTATATACATAGCTACTTACACGAATTCGCGGTCTGACGTTAATCTTAAATTGAGTTATCTCCAACCGCCATGAGTTACTGTACCAATCCCAGTTGTCCTAATCCCGAAAACCCTAACGAGGCTGTCAAGTGTCAGGCTTGTGGTTCCCGGCTACGGCTACGAAATCGCTACCTAGTCGTTAAACCCATTGGTAAGGGGGGTTTTGGGGCCACATTTCTAGCGCGGGATTTATCCCTTCCCGGCTATCCTGCTTGTGTAGTTAAGCAATTGCGACCTTCTGCCACTTCTAAAAAAGTCCTGGAAATGGCACAACAGCTTTTTCAGCGGGAGGCGAAAACTCTGGGGAAAATTGGTGATCATCCCCAAATTCCCCGTCTTTTAGATTACTTTGTCGGGAAAAAACAGTTTTATTTAGTCCAAGAATTTGTTGATGGTTTGACCCTCAAACAAGAAGTTAGAGCCAATGGACCTTATACCGAAGCACAAACTCAGGAGTTTCTGCGGGATATTTTACCACTACTCGATTATATCCATTCTCAAGAGGTCATTCACCGGGATATTAAACCCGCTAATATCATTCGTCGCCGTCAGGATAATCGTTTAGTTCTCATTGATTTTGGCGCGGTTAAGGATAAAGTAAATCAAGCCACCATGATGGGAACTGGAGAAACCGCTTTTACTAATTTTGCCATTGGAACTTCGGGATTTGCTCCCATGGAACAGATGTCTTTACGACCTGTTTATGCTAGTGATATTTATGCGGTGGGAATGACTTGTATTTATTTACTGACCGGGAAATCTCCCAGCGCTTTGGAACATAACCCCACCACCGGGGAAGTTCACTGGCGAGAACATACCCATGTCAGTGATGCTTTTGGTTTGGTCTTAGAAAGAATGTTGGCGGTGTCCGTTTATCAGCGTTACCAGTCCGCCAAAGATGTTTTATATGCTCTTGATCATCAGGATGATGCAGAAGATGATTTATCTGCTAATATGTCCGTTCAGCCTATAGTTACAGAATTCACACCTGAACCCAAACCAGAACCACCCGAAGAACAAACTATTTATAACGATGATAAAACCTCCATAATGATGACTGCTCCCCAAAGGGAAGTGAAATTGATTCGGGAACGCCGAGAACGCAAAAAACGACAGGAAATGACTGAAATCTCTACCCCTAAACGACCTGTCCGGGGGGGATTAAGTGCTACTCGGGGAGCTCCCGTAACTGCGATTCATAGTGATGGCTTATCTCAGAAAACCGTAACTTCTACTTCCCATAATTGGAATGAAAATAATTTCCGTAGTGCTTTTAGTAAGGGACACCGAGATTTTGGCGATTGTGAATTGAGTGGCTTAAATTTGTCCGGGGGAAAATGGAGAGGTGCTAATTTCTATCAGGCGCGACTTAGTAATATTAATTTTCAAAATGCTGACTTGAGAGATGCTAATTTTGGCCGCGCACGATTGACTCAGGCTAAACTCAAAAATGCTAATCTGGAAAATGCCTATCTGAGTACCGCTAATCTGGAAAAGGCGGATTTGAGAGGTGCTAATTTGCAGGGTGCATATTTGACTCGCGCTAATTTGCGAGGTGCTAATTTATGCGGTGCTAATCTTAGAGGTTGTATGGTGGGGGATGAACAGTTGGCTTTAGCACGCACTAACTGGCGGACTATTTTGCCTAATGGAAAACGCAAATTTTGCTTTTGGTAAAAGTGGCTATTTATTGCGGTCGATAGGGGTCTGTGGGTTTGGTTTCACCAATTAATGCGGGGTCGGAATTTATGCAGCCTGGTTTTTTCACAAACTGACACACCCGCGCCCATAATCTGGCTCTGGTTCCGGGCGCTCCTACTGAGAATAAAACACGATCGCCTCCGGGTGCTTTCACAATTTTTACGCCACAAATTGGGCAGACCTGGGATGGTTCGTTAGTCATATTATCTAACCATATCTTTTGGGTCAAGCCAGCACATTATATCACAATCGGAGCAATTTGGCAAGCCCCTTTTACCAAATCAACCCGGTTGCTTATTGGTCAAAATTCCGGGGTATTTCCGATTTATTTGACTCTGTAGCCAGCCTAACCACTGATTGAGATGTTTATAAATATTCACCAGACCTCTGAGATGGGAATATTCAGATCGTCCATAGAGGAAATCATATAGACTCATTTGATAGTTGTCCTGAATGGCTAAATCTAGCCACAGACTATGAAAAGGTGAGTTATGGTGGTAGTCGGGAATGGATTGTTGATAATAGGGAAAGGCGGTCAGACAGGTATTAAAAAAGTTCTTTCTCCCTCGATGTTTTAAATAGCTTAATCGGGGTTTAAATAATCCCGGATTTGCTAAGACTTGATGAATGGTATCTGCTAGGGATTCGGGGTCAAATTGGGCGCATAAACCCGCCGCTTCGGGAAAAAGGCGATCGCTTCCCCTCGCGTATTGATTAAACTCCTCAAAACAAATCACCGGAATATTGCAACTCATCGCCTCACTCAGGCTGCGATTTTTACCCTCTAATAATGACCCCAAAATATAAGCCCTTGACCGTGAATAATATGCTGGCATTTCTTGATAATTGTTGGCATACTTGATAAAATTAATATAATCCCAGGGATTCCCTAGTATTGACGTGATTTCTGCCAAAATTTTCCGGGTAATCTCATCATTATTATCAAAGTTATTAAAGTCTAGGTGGCGATCGCCAGCAATTAAAGAGAGTTTAATGTGGTGTTGATATTTTTGCCGATACACTTTTAAACCCCTAGCAATCATCGGCAAATTCTTTTCGGGAGCAATCCGAGAAACACAAAGCAAATCAATATCTTTTGTCTCTATGGGTTTCGGGGCGATAATATACTCATTAATAAAGTCCGAATTGTAGCAAGTCATCAACACTTTATCAACGGGATTATTTCGGAAAAACCACCGGGCGCGATCGCGGTTATTATACAAACAGGAATAGGCATCAGCCGTTTGTGACCAAGGATAGGAACACCACATCGAGTAAGCCAACGAGAAGAAATAACGGGATAAATTCGGCAAGACATGATTCAGCAAATCCACCGACTCACTATAATAAAATCCTTTGATAAATCTCCCCTCATAAAAAACTGGGGGTAACACTACATAAAAGCTGACAGTATTAAATCTTGATGGTTGGCTTTTGTCAATCTCATAAGTCCAGCTATCCAAATCAGCATAGATATCCTCAATGGCTTTATCTACCTTGGGATCATGGAAATATGGTTGTTGACGACTATAATCTCCTTGTCCCATGGTTTAACTTATAGCTAATTGAACTTAGGTCAGTATACCAGCCCAGTAACACTTGGGAGGCAATTGCAGTGTCATAACCACCCAGCAGGGATCAACCCCTCCATGGTTACTAACAGCCTGAGTCCCCTGTGAGGAATGGTAACCAAATCTCGCGCCCTTAGTCATAAAATTTAATAATTTCTCTATAGACTTATGATTACTCAATGATTGAGGATGTCAGTTAGGAAAGATTAAGAAAATACTTAAATTTGAAGTTAGTCATTATTCCTGGCTAAAATAAATCAGTGGGAGCAGTTCCTCTGAAAATTGACTCTCATAGGTATCTGCGACCAAACCAGTTTGGGGTTCAAGTTTTTTCATGTTTTCTCAAATCTCTCTTCCGACAATAATCAAGAGGGTGCCAGTTTGTGGTCAGGATATCACCGTTGATCAGTTGTGGTCAGTATTCTCAGAAGGTGATCATGATTGCGTTGTGGTTGTTAACCAACAGCAATATCCCATTGGGGTAGTGTATCTGCGTAATTTAACTACCTATTTATTTTCGACAAAAAATAAAAAGCGGCCATTAACAAAAGCCATCCTAGCCGATCTAAGCGATCGCCTCATTAAACCCTTGCTTCTAATTCCCGCTTATTTAGATTGGCCAGAATTTTGGGCTTATTTGCAGCAAATTGGTTATGATTTAGGATGGCATCCCTATTATTGTCAATCCGGTAATAATCATCAAACAGAGGGTCTGTCCCCTCTGGCTATCATTAATCAAAAACAGGAATTTTTGGGGCTGATTGACTTAGCCAAACTACTGCCATATCTAGTTAGTCAGCCAGTCCAATTGGCGGAATATCAGTCACCCGTCCAGAAAGGGGGGTTTGATTCGTTTCTCGGTTCCCTGTTGCAACTCCTAGACCAATTGCCACTACCCATGATGATTCAAACCCAAAACGGGGAAATCCTGGGGCAGAATACGGCTTGGGTGCAACAGGTCGGAAATGAACCAGAAGTCTTGCAGCAAGCCGCTGAAACAGTCAACCAATGGGTTCCCAACTCCACTAAAACCCATGTCCGTCTCAGTGGCAACTCTGACGATTCTACCATGGCTTCCCCAATGCCAGGGTCGTCCATCTCCTCCACCACAGCGGTTAACCCCAACACCAGCCAGTTAGACGAGTGTATCTCCGATATCCCTAACTGGTGCGATATCGGGTCTAATTCGGAAACATATATCTGTATTTGTCCACAATCCAAACAGCAGCGAGTGTGGCAATTTACCCGCCAGACTTTGGTACAGCCAAGTTTAACAGAATGCTTTGATAAATGGTGGTTAATTATTGCTCAGGATATCACAGAACAATATCGAGTCGCTCAAGAGTTGACCGCTAAAAATGCGGATTTAATCCAACTAAATCGACTCAAAGATGAGTTTTTAGCCTGTATTAGCCATGAACTGAAAACTCCCTTGACGGCGGTTTTGGGGTTGTCTAGTTTGCTGAAAGATAAAGCCTTGGGGGAATTAAGCGATCGCCAAGCTAAATACGCCAAACTGATCCACCAAAGCGGACGACATCTGATGATGGTGGTTAATGATATCTTAGATTTAACCCGCATTGAGACCGGACAGTTAGAACTAACTCCCGAAGGTGTGAACATTCAAACCGTATGCGATCGCGCTTTAGAAGCCGTCCTGCACCTGCACCAGCAGGGTGATATTAAGGATAGTCAATCTAGCTTAGGTAGCCAAAAATTTAGCATCGAAATCGAACCCGGACTAGAAACTATTGAAGCCGACGAATTGCGTCTACGCCAGATGCTAATCAACCTAATTTCTAATGCCTTTAAATTTACTCCTGATGGTGGTTATATGGGTTTACGGGTTAACCGTTGGGAGGATTGGATCGTGTTTACAGTTTGGGATACAGGTATTGGCATTCCCGAGCAAAAACAACATCTGATTTTTGAAAAGTTCCAACAGCTAGAAAGTCCCCTAAATCGTCAATTTGAAGGCACAGGTTTAGGATTAGTTCTCTGTCAAAGATTAGCCCGGCTTCATGGTGGAGATATTAGCTTTATTTCCCACCAAGGAAAAGGCACTGAGTTTACCTTACTTTTGCCTCCCGTCCCTCCCGTAAACGGCTGGAAATCAGATAAATTAGACTGGGAAAAAGCCGACGTTTATCCATCCTCTCCATACCCTAAAACCAATTTATCTCGTCCCACTACCCAGGGACAATCTCGGTTAATTTTGATTGTCGAAGCCGTCCCCAAATATATTGATGATTTGAGTGATAAACTCTCCAAATTGGGTTATCGAGCCATCGTCGCCAGGACGGGAACCGAGGCTTTAGAAAAAGCCAGAAGGTTGCAACCTCGGATGATTTTTCTCAATCCTTTACTGCCACTTTTATCAGGTTGGGATGTGCTAACCTTGCTGAAAGCCGATGTAGATACCTGTCAAATTCCCGTATTTATTACAGCTACTTTAGGGGAAAAAAAGCGGGCTATGAAAGTAACCTGTGATGGTTTTCTGAGTTTACCTGTCGAGAAGTCAGATTTAAAGTTAGTGATTAATCAACTGGAAAAAACCCCCTCGATCGCACCAATTAAGAGATTAACAGTCCTGTGGTTAAATCCAGTTGACCACGACGAATTAAACCAAGGTTTAGCAGGTAGTTTAACCGACAAAAACTTGCCATCACCCATTAACGACACTTCTCAAACTTCCCCTTGTCGGATTTTGGAAGCTGATGATTTGGGTCAGGCGGAACTACTGGCGAGAATTTGGCATCCTAATGTTATGGTTTTAGAGTCTATTAATTACCTTGATGACCCCATGGCATTTTTGCTGGAATTGAAAGATGAAAAACATCTAGCTAATCTTCCCATAGTCACCCTAGACACACCCACAACTCAAGCAGCCAATCAAATTCAAGGATTATCCGTTTTCCCCTGTCTATTACCTCAAATTAGCCAGACTTATATGGGGTCTAGGAGGCGACAAGCTGACCCAGGTCTTTTACAGGTGATTCAAGTGGCGGCGGGGATGAGTTGGAAATCTCATATTTTGGTGGTGGATTTGTTGACATTACCAGACTTAGTAAACCTAGATGATGATGGAAGTAATCAAAGGGCGAATTTTTATCCCCCGGCTGACCAAACCAGCAAAATTGAGCAAGCCTTGATTCAGTATCTACAAACAGCAGGATTTCGGGGAACTATGGGGAGAACCTGGGAAGAAATTATGCAACAATTACAGTATCAGAGTGTCGATTTATTGCTGATTTGTGTGCGCCATCAAACTTCCCCCATTCTCCGAAACGCTTTAGAGGCTTTAGTTAACCTGGGTAATTCTCAGCATGATGATTTAACAATTCCGCCGATTCTGGTTTTAGACAATTCTGGTTTATTTAAAACTTCTCCTGATACCAAACCTAACAGTTCCCCCATTCAACATATCCCCACAGACTTACAGGGTTTAACTCAACATCTCACCCTCAAATTTCTATCGGGTCGGATTTCCATGACTGAACTATTGGATCAGATTCGAGAGTTAATGTAAAGTTTTGTAAAATGATTCCTGATGGCTGATTAAATGTGGGAGAATGGGAGTGTTCGGTAGTAATTTTAGCCCGCAAAAAAAAATATGGATGGGCAAGTTAGGCAGGAACTCCCAGATTTGGTCTATGCTGAAGCTGTAGTGCGATCGCGATCGGGAGAGTCTCTGCTGTCAACACAAACGTTAGTTACCAGTGAAAATGTCACCCTGTTTGACGCTGATCCACGGCTGATTGAATACACAGAAGAAAGGCTCAGGGATACCGGATTTAATGTCCTATGCAAAGGTCGCGGTTCTATTAGTATTTGCGGCTCTCCTGAGCTTTATGAGCAGTCTTTCCAGACGACTCTCACTAATGTTGAATATCAGGTAATTAAAGAGTTGGGTCAGCCTAGCACGGCTCAATTTATTGATGCGGTTGATGATAAACCCCCTGGGGAAATTGATATTTCTCAGAGCAGTTGGAATACAGAACTGGTAGGGGTAGCCATTAACGAACCTGTTTCTTATTTAGGGTCAGGTGTTCCCTCTGCTTTTCCGCCGCCAGCAGTCTCGCAATATTTATCTGTACCCGATTGTTTAGCCAAGGGTCTAAATGCAAAACAGGCTCATGATGGGGGAATTGACGGTCGGGGTGTGAAAGTAGTAATGGTGGATTCTGGGTGGTATAATCACCCCTTTTTTACTCACCATAACTATCAGGGTCAGGTGATTCTCGCCCCCGGTTCTACGGATAAACATATTGATGCAAACGGTCACGGAACTGGAGAATCTGCTAATTTATTTGCAGTGGCTCCGGGAGTTGATTTTATCATGGTTAAAGCTGATGTGGCGATCCGTGGTAAATTCCGGAATGTTAATTCTATTGCCGCTTTCAGGACAGCGATCGCCCAACGACCTGATATTATCTCCTGTAGCTGGGGTTCAAATCAGAGAAGTTCGGAACTTTCACCTTATAATAAGGTCTTAGCCACCTTAGTAGCCGATGCGGTGCGGCGGGGAATAATTGTGATTTTTTCGGCGGGAAATGGTCACTGGTCTTTTCCTGGTCAACATCCCAATGCGATCGCTGCTGGGGGAGTTTATAAGCATCTTGACGGACCCACAAAGGGAGAGTTAGAAGCGAGTAACTATTCCAGTGCTTTCCACAGTCCGGTTTATCGAGGGCGACAGGTTCCCGATGTCTGCGGGTTGGTAGGACAGCTCCCCCACGCCGCCTATATTATGCTACCTGTGCCGCCTGGGTCTTCCAATGATATCAAATGTGCTGAGTTTGAGGATGGTACAGAACCCAATGATGGCTGGGCGGCTTTTAGTGGTACATCAGCGGCTGCGCCCCAAGTGGCGGGGGTTTGTGCGCTATTAAAACAGTTGGATCCGGGTTTATCTCCGGTGCGTGCTAAGAGAATTTTAGAGAAAAGTGCGATCGATGTAGTCAAGGGTTCTTCTAATTACTATTTCAGCCGACCAACAGCCGGTCCGGGTCGCGACCTAGCCACGGGTTACGGCTTAGTTGATGCTGGGAACGCCATTGCTACCCTCAGACAGGTAAATAATCAGGAAGCATCCCACTCTCAAATCATCGATTATTCCCAGGCTGATGATACTTTTAATCCCGCTTTATCAGCCCCTATCAATTGTGATTGTGACAGTCCATCAGCAGCCAGTTATGTACCTGATGCAGCCTCGGATCATGGCTTATCAAATACTTGGCACAGTCACAGCATAGAACCGGAAACACCTCAATCAACTTTACCGACAATTTCAGCAACTAGGAGTCAAGTCACCATGTCTAACAATTATCCCAAACTCAACAATAAATTCGATGAAATTTTAAATGATTTCGACAATATTTTAAAGGGCAAAATCGAAGCCGAAGAAATCGAAGCCGTTGAACTAAATATCTCCCTGCGACATTTTAGCGATCGCTCTCCCCGGACCGAAGGCATACTGGCTCTGGTAGCTTGTTTACAGCAACTAGAGAAAAGTTGGGACGACCCAGAAACAGTTAAGGAATCCCTTGTCAATGATATCCTAAAATCCGCCAAAACCACCCTAGCACAAGCTGGTTTTAACTTGAGAAATCAAGAGATTATTGAGCAAATCCAATCATCATATATCAACAACCTAGTCAGTGTTGAACCTCAACCCATTCAGAAAAAGCACGTTTCCGCCGCCAAAAGCCTGCTCAGGATTCAGAAATATCAAAAGTTAGCCACACGCATTTTAATTAAGGCTATAGAAGAAGCAGACGAGAAAGTAGCCGCCTTAGCAGCCGAAGCATTAGGAGAGTTTCACACCACACAATCATCTGAAGATATGGAGATAGAAAGTTACGATTTTCAGGAACAAATTGCTGATGGTATATATCAACTTCAAGATGGCAGACAAATTGAAATAAGACAGACAAAATTTAATAGTAGTTCTCAACGCTATGTTAAATATTTGTGAAATTAATCATAAAAAGTTTGTTAATTGAATCTATGACAATCTCTATTTTCCAGATGTTTTGATTCTGCTGACAACAAATAATCAGGTAATTTTGTGTCACAAAGGATAGCTGACTCGATTTGATGTTGGCTAAGACCTTTAGTTTGTGTTAAGTCTACTCCTCGTAAATCGGCATTCCGTAAATCGGCTTTCCGTAAATCGGCTTTCCGTAAATCCGCATCCTGTAAACGAGCATTTCTTAGGTTAGCACTAATAAGAAAAGCATTATATAAATTTGCTTTGTAAAGTCTTGCTCCCTGAAAATCAGTATCTAGTAAAACTGCTTGACGGAAATTAGCACGATTTAGCCTAGCATCTCGAAAGTTAGCTTGTGAAAGTTCTGCTCTTTCAAATTTAATCCCATTGAGAGCCTTACCACAGAGATAAATTCTCTCCATGTTATCTCTACCGTTTTCCCGTTGATGTTCTAATAAATCTTTTAATTGGGGAGTAGGCTCACAATTTCTCTGAGCTAACAGTATTTCTGTATGAATATTTACACGCATATTTGTAATTTGTTCATCAAATATCAGATAACCAGCAATCATCACAGTAGGAACCAGAGCTAAAACTCCCAGATTTTTAAATATTTTGCGCCATTTTTCAGTCTGACTCGCCTTAATAAATTCCGTGGCTAACTCAGATAATGCCACTTCCTGAGCCGCCGTTTTATTAAACTCCCGAGCATCCCGAAGAATGCGACTTTGTAACAAATAATCTGGGGATTTATTTTGAGAACGCCACTCCTCTGCATATCGCTCAAATTTCTGCTTTTGATGCAATTGTTCCCGACGTTCACTTAACCAACCTTGTAGCTTATCCCAATTGTGAATTAACGCTTCGTGGGTGACTTCCAGAGTTTTACCTTGCTGGGGGTCTTGGGAGGTAGACAGGAAACGGACACCTCTGGCGGAAAAACGCCTAATAATTGATTTGATGGCGGGTTCTTCCTGTTTATTGCTAATTAATTCGGAGACCGGAGCGCGGCGACGGGTGGTTTTGTCGGACTCGTCTAGGTTGACTAAAGCTAGAAAAATGCGACGCGCTAATATTTGGTCTTCTGGACTTAGGGACTCATATAAACGTTGTACTTCCCCCGCTAAAGCACCCCCCACACCCCCAATTTTTTCTAAGGTTTCTGCGGGGTCTATACCATCTTCTAACCCCTCCCAAATGCGTTGTAATGCAAACTGAAGCAATGGGAGAGCGCCTTCCCTTCCCTGGGTTTGTTCAATTAATAGTTGAATGATTGCAGGTTCGAGGCTATGTCCGGCGATTTCTGCGGGTTTGGCGATCGCCATTTCTAACTCTTCTCGCTGCATACTCGGCACCAAAAAGCCATTACTAGAAAATAACCCATCTAACCCCGGATATTGTTGAGTTTCCCGCAAGAAATCACTCCGCATGGTGACAATAACCGAAGTATGTCTATCTGCATCCTTCGCCGCACAGAGTAAATTAGCAATAAAAGCCTTCCTTTCTTCATCGTCTTTACAGAGAGTAAAAACTTCCTCAAATTGATCCACTACCACCACCAGAAGCGACTCATGAATATTCGGGATTTGATTCGCAATGCGTCGTAACCCTTCATACTCTCCCCTATCGCTGGGGTTTTTTAACACCCGTTCAAATTCTGCGGTTTTTTCCACTGGTGAAGGGTCATTGGTCACAATTCGCGCCAAAACCGTCGCCAAGGACTCCAGGGGATGAGTAGTCGGAAATAATACCGCAATTTGAGCTTTTTGATAACCGAATAAAGGTTTTTTATCCAATTCTGGAATTAAACCCGATCGCGTCAATGATGATTTCCCGGAACCAGAAGTTCCATAAATCGGCAAAAATCGATAAGCCGATTCATCTTCATTCAAATCGCGGAATTTTTCCCACAGTCGCTCAATTTGCTTTTCTCTCCCAAAAAAGTACATAGAATCTTCTTCTCTAAATACATCTAATCCCCGATAAGGATTCTCCCCCAATTGAGTCGGCTTAGTTTCCTTCTCCGTGGGTATCGTATAAGCAGAAGCAGATAAATAAACAGTTACCGAACTCCCTTGAATCACATTACCATTAACCTCCCAGGTACGTTGATTAAACCCCCCAGTAATATGAGTTTCATCTTCAAGGGGATTCTGATTCAGTTCTGATGATTTTACCATGATTATTTACCTGCAAATTACTCGGTTTTACTATTCATCTTCGGAGTCATTGGTTTTCCGTTGTTTCGCACCGATAACCACATCTCGCTGTGATTGAATCACATCACCGCCAACCTTCCAACCGGGTTGATTAAACCCCCCAGAAATATGGGTTTCCTGTTTCCCAATTTCTCCCACATTTCCAGCAATATTAGTTTGATTGTCAACGGTTTGGTCTTTTTGGTCAAACACCACGGAAGGTTGAGACTTAGCCGCCGTTTCGGTTTCCGGTTCTTCTGTCGCTTGCGGAAATGGCAACCCTTTGGGTTCTATGCTTCCCCCCGCATAATAAGCCACCACAAAATTATCAGCATTTTCATAGTGTAAAACCGGGTGTTGTCGGTCTTGGGTGCGGGTGGGGATGACCTGGCGAGTATGTAAGGCTAAATCGGCGACCCTCACGGAACCATCTTTTTTAGCGACCCCAGAACCACAAAAGGCTTCCATTAAAGCCATGGTAAATTCGCTATTATGTTTGTGTTTATAAAGATATGAGAGTTCATCTTCCTTACAGGAGGCAATCAAGGCTTTTCCTCGACCTTCTTGTAATAACTTGATGGCTTCAGGCGGTAAAGGAGAGGCAGCCATTTCTAGTCCTGGTGCTTTGGCTTCTCCCACGCCTCCCGCATGGCAACAGTCCAATAAAATTAACAGTTTTTGGGAGGTAATAGCTTTAAGTTTTTCGGAAAATTCCTGACCACTAATAGCAGTTTGATAGAGTTTATTAATGTTGTAGCCATAGGGCATGAAATAATAAAACTCCCCGGTAGGTGAGGCGACTTGATAGCCATGACCGGAAAAATAGATAACTACAGTTGACTCGGAATTGGTGGTTTTAGCGAGTTGATCTAGGGCTTCTAATACCTGAGAGCGATCGGCTTTTTCATTAACTAATAATGTCACCTGTTCGGGTGGATAGGCGCATCTGGACGGGTCGGTGAGAATGGCAACTAAACCCTCAGCATCATTAACGGTGTTGGGTAAATCTTGACCAACCCCAATTACTAAAGCGTGTCCGTTTTTATAAGTGCTAGACATAATTTAATGGAAACTATAAATTGCCCTTCTGATACCTATAGGCTAACCTCAGATCCGGAAAGTGGCGAAGAATTTAATTATTGCTTAACACGCTATGACCCTCAGCGCCCAATTCCCATAAATAACCCCTCTACCCGGTAATCAGATGGGTTAAGGGGGGATAGGAATTTAGGAATTTTTGATGCTCTACCGACCAGGAGGCGGACGGCGACGACGGAGAAAATCGGGAATATCAAGTTCCTGGGGCTGAGGTTGTGGCTCAGGAGCAGGAGTCGGTATAGTGCGCTGCTGAGGAATAGAAGTTATGGGTCGAGACAAAGGAACCTCTCTGCCGGATTGGGGAACAGTAGATTTAGATTCACCGGTGAACCCGGTAGCAATGACGGTAATTTTGACTTCACCCTGCATCCGTTCATCAATGACGGCCCCAAAAATAATATTAGCATTAGGATCGACGACTTCATAAATGGTCTCGGCGGCAGCATTGACCTCATGCAAGGTCAGGTCTGTGCCTCCAGTAATATTAAATACAACTCCCCGCGCACCCTCAATGGAGGATTCTAATAAAGGCGAAGAAATAGCAGTTAAGGCAGCTTCCCGCGCGCGTGACTTACCAGAACCAATACCAATACCCAATAAAGCGGAACCGGCATCAGCCATGACGGCACGGACATCAGCAAAGTCCACATTCACCAATCCGGGAATGGTAATAATATCAGAAATACCCTGAACCCCCTGGCGCAATACATCATCAGCATAGCGGAAGGCTTCCTGTACAGGGGTTTGCTCATTAATGACGGACAGGAGCTTATTGTTAGGAATCACAATGAGGGTATCAACGCGAGTTTGAAGGGCGGCAATTCCCTCGTCAGCCTGGGAAATGCGTCGCCGTCCCTCAAAGGTGAAAGGACGGGTAACTACGCCAATAGTTAAGGCTCCAACTTCTTTGGCGATTTCGGCGACAATGGGAGCGCCACCAGTACCGGTGCCGCCACCTAGACCAGCGGTAATAAAGACCAAATCGGCACCGTCTAAGGCTTGGGCGATTTCATCCCGGGACTCTTCAGCGGCTTTTTGACCGATCGCCGGATTTCCGCCAGCTCCCAAACCTCTGGTCAGTTTTTGACCAACCTGAAGGCGTTTAGATGCTTTAGACTGAGTAAGGGCTTGGGCATCGGTATTGACGGCCCAAAACTCGACACCGGAGACCTCGCTATCAATCATCCGGTTAATGGCATTTCCGCCACTTCCCCCTACACCAATAACTTTAATTTTGGCAGCGTTGCTAGGCACAATATCACTACTCCAGGACTGTTCATTAGGGACGGCGTTACCATCATTATTATGATTATTTAATCCTTCATTATTTTGGCGAAAGGGGTTAGCCGATTCTGCTGCCGTCCACAGGCTGGCTTTTCCTTCAGGTTGGTTGTTATTTGGGGTAGATCCCAGATTGCTCTTATCAAGCATCATTTTAAGTATTTGGGGTAGATGAATCAGTTTTAATATTTAAACAAGTCCAAGTCAACTAAGTTTGTTTAAGTTGAGCTAACAACCCAAAACGCTAATATAGCAGTTATCAGGACAGTAGGACTTAGATAGTTAGTGACACCTAGATGGTCAAGTCTTTCCTTTTGGTTCCAGTTAAGCTGTTCCCGGCTCTGAATACTGACCCTAGGAATCTCTCCCCGGTCCTGGTTAGTTTAATAATGATTTAAACTATACAGGGATGTAGTCAAGGGTTCACTTAGAGAAGGAGGCTTCTGATAGTGATGACTGATCTGAGATCATTAACACCAAGGGAGAGTTGGGATTTCTGAGATCAATATAGTCCACTTGACTCACATCAACTTGTTCCGGCAATTTTCTCATGCGATCGATAACCTGCAACTGTTCCCAAAAGTGTGTACTGTATGAGCCAATATGCACCTCGCCGATCTCAGTCATTAAAATAATATTAGCTGGATTTTGCCAGTCAATTTCATGGATGTCAACCGGGGAGCGACTCAGATCACTATACATCTGCTGCCAATGGGGTCGATACATCTCAAAGTTACCGATCACTCTCAGATTTGGCAGTTGACCTGTTTGTTCTAGCTCAGTATAACTTGATAATGGCATCCAACTACCTTCAGCATCCAACCAGCCAACGATCGCCTCAGTTCCTGGGGTAGTAGTTCCTATGGGAGGTTGAGCGATCGCCACAGGTTCTCGTTCAGTCACTTCTATAGTAAGGCGGGGAGGAAATACCTGCCTAATCACGATCGCTTCCGATATGGGAGCATTATCGATCAAGGCTTGTTGAATAGCGGAAGGTTGAATTTGCCATACTGATTGAGGATAGGACAAAGGCAGGTGTGAGCGAATATTGTGCTGAGAAAGTAACTGATTACCCTTAATCTCGACCTGTTCAGCTTCTTTAATTAACCAAATCGGCTGACTAATTCCCCAAAATACCCCCCCAGAAATACCTCCGACCGCCAGAACCTGCCAAATCACCCGAACCAATTTTAAACGTCGCTGACGGCGAAGTTGTCGTCGGCGAGTCCCTAATCGATTGCGAGAAGTAAACACAATATTGGCCATTCCTAATTTTTGTCCCTTCTAATTCCCTTATCTAAAAGACTATCCCCCTTGACTGCTATTCCCCTAGTGGGGGGAGAAACCACATCCCTGGCGTATCAGCATCATCCTACACTCAAAAGGAGGCATCGTAACATAAGTGAGTCAATTATGGTTGGACTTAACCTGAACCAATTTTACAAAGCCTGCAATCCCAGCAAAACCATTGATATGGCGAATCTGGAAGATCAGCAGTATTATATCGATTTTTCGTCGGTTCGCGGCAGCAATATTGTTCGCGAGTTAAGCCGCACTATCACATTGCTTTCCAGTGATGAACCCACCTGTCAGTTATTTTCTGGACACATTGGCTGCGGAAAATCCACAGAACTGTTTAGACTCAAAGATAGTCTGGACCAACAAGGATACCATGTAGTTTACTTTGAGTCATCCCAAGATCTGGATATGGCTGATGTTGACATCAGTGATATTGTACTGGCGATCGCTCGTCAAGTGAGCGAAAGCATTCAAACTGCCGCAGTGCAGTTAAAACCCGGATACTTCGGCCGCCTGTTTACGGAGATTGGTGATTTTTTGCAAACCCCCATTGAATTATCTGGTGAGGCGGAAATTTCCATTGGTATTGCCAGAATTACCGCTCGCACCAAAGATTCCCCTAAACTGAGATCTCAACTGCGACAATACCTTGAACCGAGGGTTAGCACTATTTTAGAGGCGATTAATGAGGAACTACTTAAACCTTCTAACGAGACTCTCAAAAAGAGAGGCAAAAACGGGTTAGTAGTGATTGTTGATAATTTAGATCGGGTAGATAATTCCCCCAAATCCTGGGGACGTACTCAGCCAGAATATTTATTTGTTGATCGGGGTGAGCAACTCAGACGGCTACATTGTCATGTGGTCTATACAATTCCTTTAACTTTAATGTTTTCTAATGATTATGGTCGGCTTTCCAGTCGATTTGGGGTGAAACCAAAAGTCTTGCCGATGGTTCCGGTATGCAATCGAGATGGTTCCGAGAACCCCCAAGGTCTGGCTTTATTGCAACAGATGGTTTTAGCGCGTGCTTTCCCGACTTTACCACCCGAAGAACGGATTTCTTATATTCCCGAATTGTTTGATACCCCCCAAGTTCTCGATCGCCTCTGTCGGGTTAGTGGTGGTCACATGAGACGATTGCTAATGTTAATGTACAGTTGTCTACAACAGGATGATCCACCTTTTTCGGCTGATTGTTTAGAGACGGTAATTCGGGAATATCGCGATGACCTATTAGGAGCTATTACCGATGACGAGTGGGATTTACTTTTGCAAGTAGTCGAAAATCAAAGCGTGCGCGGGGAAGATGAATGTCAAACCCTCTTGCGGAGTATGTTTGTCTTTGAATATCGCGATCGCTCTGGTCGTTGGTTTGGCATTAACCCAGCTTTGATAGATACACCCAAATATCAAAATTGGCAACTTAATAAATCTCCCACTCATCCACCAGCAGCCATGAATTAATTAGTATCTGCTCAATATCTGCCAATAAGTCCTAATTAAGACCATCTACCAGCCGATATTATGGTCAGACATATCGGTTATTTTTTGCTGACAATTTTACCGGAAATCTCGGCCAAGATAGCGACTAGTTTTTCGGGTTTTCTCGCACAAAAATTACGGGAAGTGTTAAATTTTTATTTTTTTTTTAAATTTATCATTATCATGTATAATAAGTAGGAGTCAGGGTGTAGTTTAGTCAGAATGCCAGCATACTATAAGTCAGATTGTAGTGAGAGCGTTGAGCATTGGGGGGCCACAGCCACCAGTGTTAATCAACCACAGAAATCACGCTATAGTATTTTGACTAATGAAAAATTGATTGAGTATTGCTATCTGTACTGGATGGTAATTTTCAATTAATTGTGAATATTTAATGATGTCTAAGCCACCGACTGGATAGGCATCTATAATCTCAGGGAATCAGCCACAATTGGAGCCGGGGAAACTCCAAAATTATCAATCCTCACCTAACGAATACTGATTAAATAGCCACCCTCAACTCACCGGGTTAAATTCAGCCATGACTAATCAATTAACGCCTCAGAAATTCGAGAGCCAAAATCAGCGATCGCTACAAAGATTAGCCCGCGCTATTTCTTTTTCCAAAGGTCAATTTTCTCTAATTTTAGTAAGCTGTAACTATTCCTATCTGCAAACGAAAGTGATCAAGCAATTACGGGAAAAATTACCAGAAGCAGAGACCATTCAAACCATCACGCTTTCCCCGAAAGTTACCACCCTCTACACCACATTATTAGATCGCATAGCCACCCCTACCCCTAGCGTCTTAATGGTCATGGGTTTAGACACAGTAGAGGCTTTAGAAACCCTGCTAAGTTCGACCAACCAAGTCCGGGATGAATTTCGGAAGAATTTTTCCTGTCCTTTAGTATTGTGGACTACAGATATCCTAGCCAAAAAACTAATCCGACTAGCGCCAGACTTTAAAAGTTGGGGTGCAGCTACGATTAAATTTGAAATGGCGACCCCAGACCTGATTAAATCACTGACCCTGCAAGGTAACACGCTGTTTTCCTTAGCGGAATTACGAATTAGGTCAGGAGAACTGCAAAGCCGCAAATTTGATGGCAGGTCAAAATCCCCGAAATATGACCTAAGTATTGGTTCGAGTCGTCGCCGGGAATTAGAATTTGCTTGGAAAGATTTACAACACAGGGGAGTGGAACTTAACCTTTTTCTCCAAGGGACGAAACAATTTATTTTTGGCTTAGATAAAGATGCTCAAGACTTAGGAGAGGAGGCGCGCGTTCATTATCAAAAAAGTTTAGCGGATCTGGAAAATTGGATCTCTCCGACCACAACCAGTGCTGACCCCTATCAATTTGCCTATCCTATTTCCTATCAAGTTATCCGGGGGATTATCTTATTTCACATTGCCTTAAACGATCGCCTAAAAGCTATGCGATCGCGACACATTCCCCATGCCAAATCCCCAGGTACTAACGTCAAAGTGCTGCATTCAGCTAAAACCCACTTAGAACAATCCCGACAGGCTTTTGAAATGGCGGGAAGACCAGATTTAGTAGCTGGAATTCTCTGTTATTTAGGGGATGTTCTGAAGGGATTATACCAATGGGAGGATTTACAGAACCTAGCGGAAACGGGAATAAAAATCCATTTAGCCTACGGTGGCGATCGCCAATTAGCCCAAGATTATGGATTTATGGCTGAAGTAGCTCTTCAGCAGAAAAAATGGCATAAAGCCTTAGAACTAACTAAACTAGCCCTAGCAATTATTGACTCGGAAAAGCGCCCCAATGAACGGGGAACTTATCTGCTGCTATTAGCGCGTAGTCATAAACATTTAAATGAATGGGAAACAGCGATTAAGGAACTAGAAAAAGCCCGACAAGAAACCTCCCCCAGTTATGATCCGCAATTGTATATTGATATTTTGGCGGAATTGCGTAATCTCTACTACGAACAAGGTCAATATATCAAAGCATTTCGGATTAAACAAAGACAACGAGAAGTTGAGCATCAATACGGTTTTCGGGCTTTTATTGGGGTTCATCAATTGCAGCCATCTAAACAGGCATTAAACCCGGTTATTTCCTCTAAAAATAATACCTCAAAAGCGGCTATTAGTCCGGGTTTTAAGATGACTAATAATAGCAGAAATAAAGATATTAATAATCTGATTCACAGGTTAGGACGAGATGATCATAAATTAATTGTCCTACATGGTAGTTCTGGAGTCGGTAAAAGTTCGTTAATTAATGCGGGTTTAGTCCCAGCTATGGCGGAAATTAGTTTAGGGGCTCGTAATGTTCTACCCGTGGTCATTAATAGTTATACAGACTGGGTGCGAGAACTAGAAGCAGCCTTAGCTACAGCCTTAATTAATCAAGATAGTCTGAATATTAAAGCCCAGAATTTAAAACGGCTTTGGTATCGGAAAATTATCAAGGCTTCCCAAGGTAGTAATGCTCTATGTAATACCACGGACATCCAATCTTTGAATCATCGCGATCGCAGCTCATATATTTTGCATCCCGATTCATTTATTAACAGTCGTCTCCAGAAAAACGCGGAGCAAAATTTCCTGACTGTTATCATTTTCGACCAATTTGAGGAATTCTTTTTTCTCTGTCGCGATCGCTCACAACGCCAGACATTTTATGAGTTTTTAAATCTCTGTCTAAACGCGCCTTTTGTTAAGGTAATTATTTCCCTGCGGGAAGAGTGTTTACCTTGGTTATTGGAATCGGAACAGTTATCGCCTTTAGATGCCATAAATAACAATATTTTAGATAAACATATTCGCTACCATTTGCGAGATTTTACCAAGGCGGAAGCTCACCGAGTTATTCAGGCTTTAACCAAACGTGCTAACTTTCATTTAGAACCGGCTTTAATTGATAAATTAGTAAAAGATTTAGCGGATGAAAGCTCCGAAGTGAGACCAATTGAGTTACAGGTAGTTTGCTCGCAACTCCAGGAAGAAGGACTAAGAGGAATCACGACCTTAGCCGAATATGAGAGACTCGGAGACCATCCCAAAAACCAACTAATCGAGCATTTTATTAATGGTATTATTCAAGACTGCGGCCCCCCCAACGCCAATGCAGCATGGGATATTTTATTTGCGCTTACGGATGAAAAACTCGCCCGTCCCATGAAAACGCGATCGCAATTAATCGCGGCGATTAGACCAGATCCATCTACGGTTACTCCCGGTAAATTTGGGGATAATAAACCCAGCGATAATCATCATAATTTTATCGATATTATCCTAGAATCAGGTTTGCTACTGCGTCAGCATGAGCAAACAGAAGACCGCTATCAACTCATGTATGATTATCTCGTATTTCCCATCCGAGAACGCTATGGAATTCTCGCCGCACAGCGCCAGGTAGAAATCGAAAAGAAACTGCAACAAAGTCTGAAAGCAAAAACCCAAGCCGAAGCGGCTCAAAGCGAAAGCGAAAAACAACTGATACACCGTAATCGACTCTTAAAACAACTGCTTTGTGTGTCAATTATTGCCACTCTCGGATTAGGGGTATCAACCAAAATTGCTTACCAACAAAAACGCCTATCTTATATCACCTCATTAACAGCATCTTCCGAGGCACTATTTTTCTCTAATTATCGTTTTGATGCTTTACTGGAAAGTTTAAAAGCGGCTCAACAAATCAAAAAAATTAAGTCCTTATCTCTCAATGCTAACAGTTTCCATGATGCGGAAATTCGGGTAGCAGCCACCCTAGGACAAGGAGTTTATGGGATTCATGAACAGAACCGCCTAGAGGGTCACGCGGATATAGTGTGGGATGTAGTTTATAGTCCCACGGGGGATATGTTAGCCTCTGCTAGTACAGATAATACTATCAGATTATGGACTCCTGAAGGGAAGGCGATCGCCACTTTAACCGGACATCATCATAATGTAACTAGCCTAGATTTTAGTTCCTGTGGTCAAATGTTAGTTTCGGCTTCCGATGACCATACAGTTAAACTATGGAGTCGGGACGGTAAACTGTTAAAAACATTCATCGGACATACAGATAGAGTAAAATCTGTTCGCTTTTCTCCTGATGGTAAAATGATAGCCTCGGCGGGGAGCGATCGCACCATCAGACTATGGAATTTACAGGGAGAAATCATCCGGACTATTCGTTTTCGCCATACCGCACTCACCTGGGTTAACTTTAGTCCTGACGGGGAAATATTAGCCGCCGCAGCCAATCAAGGAGACGTGCAATTTTTTAACCAACAGGGTAGAAGATTAATGAGTATCACCCACACCAAAAATCGGGACTCAGTAATTTATGCAGTTAATTTCTCCCCCAATGGTCAATTCATAGCCACCAGCGGTACAGATGGAACAGTGAAACTCTGGACTCGCCAAGGGGAATTACTCAGGACTTTACAAGTAGATGAAAATATTGTTTTCTGCGTCTCATTTTCTCACGATGGTCGGACTTTAGCCACAGCCGGATATGATAAAACCGTCAAAGTCTGGAGTTGGGAAGGGGAATTACTCAAAACCTTTCGCGGTCATGGAGATAAAGTAACAAGGGTACGTTTTTCCCCGGACGATCGCACCCTAGCTTCATCAAGTTATGACAAAACCGTGAAGTTATGGAATCTCCACACTAACCCCAGAGCCACTTTAAAAGCTCATAATGATCGAGTTCTCGATGTTAGCTTTAGTCCTGATGGTCAAATCTTAGCTTCTGGGTCTCAAGATACAACCGTGAAATTATGGAGTAGTTCCGGGAAACTCCTACAAACTCTATCAGGTCATAGCGATCGCGTTTCTTCCGTGAGTTTTAGTCCTAACGGAGAATGGTTAGCCACAGCATCCTATGATCACACAGTCAAAATCTGGAAACGCCTTAATCCCCAGTCCGACTTGTCCCGCAATTGGCCCAGTAAACTGCAGCTTTCCAAGTTTAACGGTATTGGGGTCATGCCAAAATCTCTGTTTGTACCCTCTCCAGTCGCCACCTTAGTAGGTCACACTGATAGCGTCATGACTGTTACTTATAGTCCAGACGGTCAGTATATCCTCACCGGAAGCAAGGATGGAACCATTAAACTCTGGACTGCTGATGGTCAATTCCTACGCACCATCAGAGGACATCAGGAATGGGTTAATCAGGTGAGTTTTAGTCCCGATAGTCGGACAGTGATTTCCGCCAGTGATGATGGGACTTTAATTCTGTGGAAGTGGGACCCAGCCAATACTATGCTTGATCACCTCAAAACTATCCAGGCTCATGAAAGTTATGTCTTGGGGGTTAACTTTAGTCCCGATGGTAAAGTTATAGCCTCTGCTGGATACGACAATACAGTTAAATTGTGGACTCAGGAGGGAGTTTTGCTCAATACCCTATTAAAGGGGACTAGCGATAGTGTCACTCGTGTAGTCTTTAGTCCTGATGGGTCTTTAGTGGCTTCCGCTAGTTATGATAGTCATGTTCGCATCTGGAACACTAAGGACGGAACTTTGCTAAAAACTTTGATGGGACATGGTGATAGTGTTATGTCTCTGAGTTTCAGTCCAGATGGCCGAACATTAGCCTCCGCTAGTCGCGACCACAGCGTGATTCTGTGGAATTTGGATCTCGATAGTCTCGTAGACAAGGCTTGTGAGTGGGTTCGCAACTATCTTGACCATAATCCTAATGTTAGGGATAGCGATCGCCAATTGTGCGAGAACACCTACCAGAGGAGTTAACAAGCCTCCTTACCCTGATCAGGAATCGTCATAGACACTGGCTGCATTTCTCCGATTTTATGATAAAGTTAACAATTGTAACGAATATGAGTTGGCATTATCTGTGGGTTAAGCAACATCTCCCGTCGTTCACATTTGATTATTTGGTATAAAATATCTATGCAACAAATCTGGTCGCACAAACTCTTCCGATTCATTGCTGTATTCTGTGTCGTGCTTTCCACCTGGGCGATCGCACCCGTAGCAGGCGCTTACAACAACCCTGAACTTTTACCCGAAGTCCAAACCCCGATCATAGATTTAGCTGAACTGCTGACAGACGTTCAAGAAGACCTTTTAGCCGAAGACCTGAAACAGTTTGAATCCCAAACTGGCTGGAAACTCAGGGTTTTAACTCAGTTCGATCGCACTCCCGGTCGCGCCGTTAAGCAATATTGGGGACTTGATGAACACAGTGTCCTATTGGTAGCTGAT
Organism: Limnospira sp. PMC 1279.21; assembly: GCF_032349615.1. Taxonomy (NCBI): domain Bacteria; kingdom Bacillati; phylum Cyanobacteriota; class Cyanophyceae; order Oscillatoriales; family Sirenicapillariaceae; genus Limnospira; species Limnospira sp. PMC 1279.21. The sequence goes on from NZ_JARPLU010000010.1 coordinate 22,938, forward strand.
CAACGCGGCGGTAATATTCTTAACTTTAGTGTCGGTCGGGATCTATACGACCTGCTGACCCGAACCTTTTGGGTCGAACTTCAGACCCGCTACGGTAATCAATACTTTGTCCGCGATAATGGTGAAGATCAATCAATATTGCAATCTATCCAAACCATTGAAACCTGTTTACTCAAAGATGGTGGTTGTCGAGTAGTTCCCGGTCTTCCCAGAGAACAATGGATTCTCACCTTAATCACCTCCGCCTTGGGTGGGGTGATTTGTGGTATTGCGGCTATTCCCCGTAAACCCGGACAAATTGTGGCTTGGCAATGGGCCTTAATCTTTTCTCCCCTGTGGGGCATTTTATTTATAGCCTTCGGTCTGGGTCCGGTAATTAGTCGCACCTCCGACTGGGTTCCGGTAATCCGCAACGTCTCGGCTTTCTTAATCGCTGTTTTGGCGGCTTATCTAACTCCCGCCTTTAACCACTCTTCCACCTCGGAAACTTAAACCTTTGACGATTCCTATAAATTAGGGCGGGTTCAGCAGTTTATTGTCAATTAACCGTGATTTTCTAACCCGCCCATATCTACAAAAACCGCCTTTTTAATTAAAAAGAATTATGGCAGTTTAATCACTCCCAGCAGTCATTTCCACAATTACCCCCCTTGTTTTTACTCAACAAAAACAGCCAATTAACTAATAATTAATTGTTGGCAATTAACTGTTGTTTAATTTGGTCAGCCTTGGCAATTAGATCAACTTGATTGAAGACAGTTTGCTCGCCACTTTTCAACCATTTGAGGTTCACAGTTCCGGCGATCGCTTCAGCATCTCCCAACACCAAACAAGCCACAGCACCACTGCGATCGGCTCGTTTAAACTGTTTACCAAAAGCACTACCACTCAGGTCTAATTCAACCCTCAACCCCGCTTGACGCAGTTTCTGAGCCAAAATCAGACCATTAGCCTCGGCTTTTTCTCCACGAGACACCAAATATAATTCTGGGGTAACTTGTGGAGGTTGGTGCAATTGCTGAAGCAGAATAATTAAACGTTCCAAACCGATCGCCCAACCCACTGCCGGGACTTCCGGGCCGCCAAGTTCCTGGACCAAACCATCATAGCGACCACCGCCGCAAACGGTAGCCTGAGCGCCAAGGTCATCAGAAATAATCTCAAAAGCAGTATGGGTGTAATAGTCCAAACCGCGAACCAGTCGAGGATTGAGGGTGTAAGAAATCCCCAATTCCTTAATCAAATACTGGACTCGTTCAAAGTGAGATTGCGATCGCTCTCCCAGATAGTCCAAAATACTGGGAGCGTCGCGGGTAATTTCCTGGGTGCGTTCATCCTTACTATCCAAAATCCGCATGGGGTTACGGGTAAGGCGATCGCGAGAGTCTTGATCAAGTTCGTCCTGAAAGGGTGTCAGATAATCCACCAAGGCTTGACGATAATTTTGGCGATCGGTGCGATCGCCTACTGAATTAAGATTCAAATGCAGATTGGTGACTCCCAAACTCTTGAGGATATCCACCGCCACCGCGATCACTTCCACATCAGCGCGGGGGTCATCACTACCGAGAACCTCCACCCCAAGTTGATGAAATTGTCGTTGTCGTCCCGCTTGAGGACGTTCGTAGCGAAACATCGGCCCCATATACCATAGTCGTTGTACACCAGGGTTAGCGAATAGTTTTCGCTCAATATAAGCTCGGACTACCCCGGCTGTACCTTCAGGACGCAGGGTAATAGAGCGATCGCCGCGATCGCAGAAAGTGTACATCTCCTTTCCCACCACATCCGTAGCCTCACCGATACCCCTTTCAAACAAGGCAGTTGGCTCAAAAATCGGTGTTCTGATTTCTTGATAATTACCTCGCGCCAAAGTCTCCTCAGCCACAGAAGCTACCCACTGCCAATAACCGACTTCCTCTGGGAGGATATCACGGGTTCCTCGTAAACTTTGAATTGATTCCATCTCTAATATATAAATCCGTGCCAAAATATGACTCACCGCTAGGAGCATGATCCCCATACTCAGGGAAGTTGTGAGCCTTCTGTACTGATCAATTTCCTGGTGATCAATTTATGTTGATGGTGTCTAAAGATTGCCAAGAACCATAGCGATCGCCATAATAAGCTAAAATCCGTTCAACTTGCGAGTTAATGTCCCCGTCAGATGATTCCGAATATTCAATTGATAGGGCTGCGATTTGACTCTCAATGGGGTCAAATTTCGGCAATTCCCCGCCGTCGGTATCTTTAGACATAGGCACTAAACCCGTCTGTACACCCTCCACCTGTCGCAGGTGAGCAGCCACTTCCCGATAAACCGCTAAAGGTAATCGCGGACAGCAAAGGTGATAACAGATTTTTGAGTCACAACTTGCCATGATGATCAGTGATCTATATTTACTCAACTATAGGAGAGGATACAGTTTCATCAACACTATCAGTTAATTCTGCTGATGATTCTGGTTCTGGTAGGGTGCAGCAATTGATATTATCAATGCAAACTTTACCCCATTGCAAAGACCAGCGGACCAACTCCACCCGATTACCTGTCGAGGTTTTAGTCAGGATGTTACTTATGTGGTTATCTACTGTACGTTTGCTGATTTCCAGCTTTTCGGCGATTTCCTGGTTAGTCAAACCGATCGCCACCAGTTCCACAACCTGTAGTTCTCTTTCCGAGAGGGAGACAGGGGATTTGAATTTACTGTCGGACATAGAGGTATCCTATCTCTGCATATTTACTTACTTATCACCATTTTAAACTGTACAATCCATTTGCGTCTTCTAACCTCAGATGCTTCTGCCCCAGCGCAGATTCTGTGAACTCTATTTTTGACAGTCAAGATGAATCATTCTCGCGTTATTTGCCTCGGTGAAATTTTATTTGATTGCTTGGCAGACGAGCCTAACCAGTCCTGGGGAGAAGTTAAGTCTTGGACGGCTCACCCGGGAGGGGCTCCGGCTAATGTCGCTTGTGCTTTGGTGAAATTGGGAACCTCTGCCGGGTTTATTGGGGCGGTGGGTTCTGATGAAGGCGGCGATCGCCTCCTGGGGTTTCTTCAATTGGTCGGGGTTGATACTACAGGCATTCAAAGACACCCATCAGCACCCACCCGACGGGTTTATGTGTTGCGTTCAGGCACTGGTGAGCGAGAGTTTGCCGGATTTGGGAATCTCAATACTATCGATTTCGCTGATGCCTATTTGCAAGCCGAAGCTATACCAGAGTCTTTGTTTGTAAATGCTGACTTCTTGGTGTTGGGTACATTGGAACTCGCCTATCAGCAAACCCGCCATGCTATTACTCATGCTTTGAGGTTAGCCGATCGCTATAATCTCAAGATTTTAGTAGATATTAACTGGCGACCGAATTTTTGGCCAGACCCGGAAGCAGCCAAACCCCTAATTATGGATTTGCTTAAACAGGTTGATTTTGTCAAATTATCAGAGTCTGAAAGTATCTGGCTATTTGATACCACTGATCCTGGTACCATTAACTATCGCCTAAACTCCGTGGAAGGGGTGTTAGTTACTAAAGGCGATCGCGGCTGTTCTTACTGTCTCGGAGATCATGAGGGTTATTTTCCCGGATTTTCTGTCCCAGTTCAAGATACCACTGGCGCAGGTGATGGCTTTGTGGCTGGCTTTATTCACCAAGTTTTGCAGTTGGGTATCCCTAGCCTCCATAACCCCGAAACCGCTAGGGCGATCGTTACCTATGCTAGTGCAGTGGGAGCCTTGGTTACTACTGAATTAGGAGCGATCGCTGCCCAACCCACCGCCGCCCAAGTTGAGGAATTTCTAAAACAGCAGCCATAGCCACCGAAAATTGATAAGTCTTATTACTGGGGGCGGGTTCAGTAATCAGTTTTGATTCTCAACAGTCCAACTACTCAACCCGCCCTTATTCAATAGGTGCGAGAATTAGAGCCTAGTCAAAGCCGAGATTTTCGCTAATTTATCTTGACCCAAAACCTGTAATTCTTCCAGGCTTAACCATCCCTGTTTAACTAATGTGGCTAACACAAACACACTGGCAGCATCTCGATAGTCATACTTACCATCAATATCGTGTCTTCTGGCACTCAAAAAATCATGCAATTTCCACACCTCGTCAATTTCTGTCAGATTAAACGCTTTTTGTTTAACCTCATCAATCAGAATCTTAACCTCCCGCTCATAAGCCTTGTGTAAGGCATCTACAGCCGCGTTTTTATCCTGTTCAGACCAATTAATTTCACTCACTTATCATTACCTAATTGAGCATTACCACAGCCGATATTTGCTCGATATTTAGTGCGCGAGTACCGTATGAATATATCTAGGCAATAAATAGGTGCTATCAATCATCATATAGCCATCAGAAATCTTCGATAAATCATTATGAACTTTATCTCCTGTGGTTGTAATTTGATCTGAACCGCTGGTAGTTCACAAATCATTTCATAATGCTATATTAAACACGGTCTTCTTTCTCCTATTAACCTCAAGTAACTTTTTACTGCCCGTAACACTACAATCATCGCCACATTCAATCGATGGGGAATCGACTTTATCCCCAGCAGAAAAGGGAGCGCTTTTGTTGAGAAAACGCTCGCCTATATAATTTCTAGGTGAACTCCATTCTAGCGCACCAAGTTCAACAACTCTTTGGGAGATGCTAACAAATCGATCGCCACAAAGAAAACCTTATTTTCTGGGTTCAGCAAGAAGCGCCAAGCAATATTCATCCCCACATTACCACCAAACCAGGGAGTTTGCACTTTACCAGTAACCTTAATCTGAGTATAGCCATCTTCCGTCGGTTCAGAAACACCTCGTTCTGGGATTAACTTCAAGTTCTGGCATTCTTCCCGGAAAAACCGCAGCACATTATCGCGACCAACAATTGGTTTTTGGAAAGGAGGTTGTAACGCTCCATCTTCTGCAAACAGACTAATTAAGTTATCAAAATCGTTAGCATTCAAGTTGTCCATGTATTGCAGGACTGTGGAATTGGTCACACCTTCGATTTGAACTTTAGTCCGTTGGGACATCTCTTGAGGAGGTACAACAGGTTCTGCTACCCGTTGATAGCTGCCTAATTTGCTGGTATCGAACCCCATATCAACAACACAATTACGCAGCACCGTGATTTGTTGACCTGGATCAATACCTTGAATCGTCACTAGGATAGCGTTGGCGTTAGCTGAGAGTTTGTAGCCTTCGGGAATGGGCGCAACAAGTCCTTGATCCATGAAACGCCCTAGTTCATACCAGAAACCCAGCTTGATATTAGGAGACCAACTAGCATAGGTACGACAAATGGGAGTATCTGTCCGGTTCGCCAGGTCACACATAGCTTGGGTTTGCTGTAGGGGAGTCATCTGCCGAATTTCCTCTAGGGTTTTTTCAGCAAACTGCATATTCGCCGCCCCGGGAGCCGCAATGGTGATGGTTTTACCCATTTCCAGATACGCAAACCAAATGAGAGCCAGTTGATCTTCGGCACTAAGCTGCTTGAACCGAGCGATCGTCGCCGGAACTACGTCAGCCGCTAGGGTTTCTGGAAAAATGCTACGAGCCGAGTCAATGGTGAATGGCATTATGTGTACCTCTACTTCAATTTCTGTTAAAGCAACTTTACCATACTTAACAAAAATTTACAAGTTTAGGTATCTCAGAATGCAGAATTTTTTTTTATACCACCGATTAGTCAGGGGAGGGCTTAACTTTTCACTCTTGACCCGGATAGCGCGATACAATAGGCGCACAGCTTGGTAAATTGGGCAAATTGACTAAAATATGGCAGTTGAGATCGAACGTAAATTTTTAGTGCGCGGGGACCAGTGGCGATCGCTTTCTGTGGGAGTGGTTTACCGTCAGGGCTATATCACCACCACCCCAGAAAAAACCGTCCGAGTCCGCATCGCCGGAAATCAGGGCTATTTGACCATTAAGGGCGCTTCTGAGGGCTATCAGCGCGCCGAGTTTGAATATCTGATTCCCATTGAGGATGCCGAACAGATGTTATCTAGTTTATGCGTTGGCCCTCTCATTGAAAAGAAACGCTATAAAATTCCCATCGGTGATCTGATCTGGGAAGTTGACGAATTTTTCGGGGATAATCAGGGGTTAATTTTAGCCGAAGTGGAATTAAACAGCCCGGAGCAGGCTGTGGAGTTACCAGAGTGGATCGGGGAAGAAGTTAGTCACGATTACCGATATTATAACGCTAATTTAACCAAGTTTCCCTATACTCAGTGGGCATATCAAGTGAGGACAACAATCATGGAATTTCAGACCCAAGTTCAACGAGAATGTTATGAACAGGTCGCTATCTGGATGGAGGAGATGTTCACTCAGTATCCTTGGGAAAAATTAGACGATCCTGGCTTTGGTTTATTTCTGGGTTCCGCGTGGGTGGAAGTGCGAATTTACCCCTGGCACGAAGATGCTGTCATTGAAACGCGATCGCTCGTAGTTCAAGGGGCAGAAATTACCCCGGAATTGATGCAATTTTTATTATTGAAAAATTCTCAAATGCGCTTTGGTGGTTTTGCGATCGATGACCATGATCATATTTACCTTAGCCATACCATAGTCGGTTCAACCTGTGACCCCGGAGAATTAGAGTCCTCAGTTTTATCTGTCTTAGAAACAGCCGACGATTTTGATGATCAAATCATCCAGAAGTGGGGCGGTAAACGGGCTTTAGACATTGTACCATAATCGTTTTGCTACCAACCATCAAACTAGGGCATTATCCCGAATCTTAACAATTAAACCGCGATCGCCCTTGTTGAGTTGCCGTTAAATACTGTTCTAAAGTCTCCCAGTCTTCCTGTTGAATGGCGAGTGTAATTTTATCTAAACTTTCGCGATAATTAGACAAAGACTTTAACACAGCTTCCCGATTATACTTAGCCATCATCACCCCTAACTCTGGGTTCCCACCACCCACCCGGCTGGTGTCTCGAAACCCAGAACTTGCTAGTTGATAAGCCAGATCCAGGATATCCTGATTTTCCTCAGTAGCCGTCGCAGCAATGAGACTAGCGCTAACCATGACCGGGAGATGAGAGATCCAAGCTACCGCCCGATCATGGTCCATGGGGGAACATTGATAAACCCTCGCGCCTAGTAAATTAGCGATCGCCACCACTACCTCCGTCGCTTCTGGGGGGGTGGTTTCCGTGGGAGTAATTACATAGGGTCGCCCTACAAATAACTTTAACTGTGCCGCATCAATACCACTATAAGCTGTTCCCGCCATGGGATGTCCTCCCACAAAGTTCCGCCTTATAGGAGATATAATATCAACAATAGGAGTTTTTACCGAACCTACATCTGTTAAAATGGCGTGAGGATTCAGGTGTTCCAATAGTTGTTCAACCGTAGAAGCGATCGCCCCTATTGGGGTACAAATAAACACAATATCCGCCCTAGCCATTAAGGACAAACTACAAGAGGCTTCATCAACCGCCCCCATAGCGATCGCCCTTTCACAGGTAGACTGGCGGCGAGAAACCCCCAACACCCGCCCCCCCTGTAGCACTGATTCTCCCAGAGGTTCAGTTAATCCCTCCCTCTCCAACAAAGAACGCAAATCCAAGCCTAGGGAACCGCCAATCAAACCCAATCCGACAATACCAATGTTCATTAAATATTATTAAGTGCGATCGCTGCCCTGAGTTTACCAGTGAGAAAAACTGGCAGCCCCAATGCACAACCAAATAACTTTAAATTAATTCCCAATCAAGCAAACTTTTGGCAAATTGTCAACCCAAAACCCCATAGAGATTTATGACACCAGCTCAACGAATTGACATATCCCCCCCAAATTTTGATAGAATAACAGTTTAATTTGCCGACATTAAACTGGAGCGAAAAAGGCATGGATGCCGAAGAACTGCTGCTAGAATACCAATCCGGGAACCGTGATTTTAGTGCCATTCTGCTATGTGAAGCCAATCTGAGCCGGGTCAATCTTAGTCAGGCTAATTTTACCGAAGCCGTTTTGAGCGTTACCAACTTTAGCGGAGCCAACCTAACAGGCGTTAACCTAACTCGAGCCAAACTGAACGTTTCCAAACTTAGCGGCGCTATTCTCCAGGGAGCCAACCTCAATGAAGCAGTTCTCAACGTCGCCAACCTGATCAGAGCCGATCTCAGTCAAGCCAACCTCGTCGATGCGTCCTTAATTCGCGCCGAACTAATGCGAGCCGAACTCAGCGAAGCCATAGTCAATGGGGCGAATTTAACCGAAGCAGATTTAAGAGAAGCCACCCTCAGACACGCCGACCTCCAACAAACCAATTTATCCGGCGCTAACCTATCAGAAGCCTGTTTAATTCTCAGTAACCTAGAAAGATCCAACCTAACCCGTGCTGATCTTACACGAGCCGATCTCAGGGGGGTTAATCTCCGTAACGCTGAACTGCGACAAGCTGAACTAAATGGCGCAGATCTTCGTGGTGCTAACCTGAGTGGCGCAAATCTCCGCTGGGCGAATTTAAGTGGTGCTAACCTGAGTGGCGCCAACTTAGAAGCCACCCAATTAAGTGGCGCAAGTTTACGCGGTGCTAATCTTAGTGGCGCAAGTTTACTCAATTGTAGCGCCATTCATGCTGATTTAACCCAAGCTAATTTGATAGACTGTGACTGGACAGATGCTAACCTGCGAGGTTCCGCATTGACAGGAACTAAACTTTATGGATTGTCCAGATTTAGTTTAATTGCAGATGAGATCACCTGCGATTGGATTGATCTGAGTCCTAACGGTGATGGTAGCAAAATACAGCGTTTTAGTTCCCAACAAGCTCATCAATTTTTTAACGTTGAATCTCCCACCGTTCAAATCCGTATTAATGCCCCCCTAGACCCAGATACCCACTGCATTTTAGCTTCCATATATCGGCAAATTATCCAACACTATCCCTTTATCAAATCTCCCCCTAGCATTGATATAGGTTCGCGCCGAACCCTCTTATCGTTTAGAATAGATGATGAGGAACAGCTATTTCTGACAGCTTATGTAGTGATTCTACCCTTTGCAGATGTCGCCAAAACCAGAGAGTGTATTCTGGAATCATTGCGGATGCTCACCTTGGAAAATAGTTCTCAAATGGGAGTCAGATTATCTAACCAAGTGATTCAGTTTGGCATCGATATAATTAAAAAAATCAGCCGTTTAGAAGACCATTTGTTATCCGAAAAGTTACAGGAAGAAATTGACGGCAATCATCCATTTTTTCACCATCCTACTCAAACCATTTTAAGTAACTTAGTCGGGGAATATTTAGCTATTCATAGCCATCCCGAATTTGGGAGGAAGTTTAGTCATATTCCTGGGTTGATGGATTTATCCAAAATCACACCCGAAAAATATCGGCAAATGGCAATGGCAACACCAGATATTTTCACCAGTTTTGTAGCCAGTTTTGATTCCCCATAATTATGTCATCAAAAATCCTCTAGCTCCCTCGTTAATTGCTCTCTTAATCATTTTAACATCAACAGTGAATTTTCCACAGAATGACAGATACTAACAACCATCAAAATTCTGAGAGTGACGTTCTTAAAGTTTATGAAATTGTCAAAAAATATCGAGATGGAGAACGAGATTTTGAGGACATCAATTTAAACGAAATCAATTTGAGTCGAATTAACCTAGCCGGAGCTAATTTAAGTGGTGCATCCTTGAGTGTAGCTAATTTAAGCGCCTCGGATTTAAGGGAAGTGAATTTGAGTCGTGCTAATCTGAATGTAGCTCGATTAAGTAATGCTAATCTCACCAAAGCTATTTTAAATCAAGCCACCATTAATGTAGCTAATTTAGCAAGAGTAGATTTGACGGAAGCACAGTTAATTAACTCCCTATTAATTCGAGCTGAATTAATTAGAGCGAAACTCACTAAAGCTAACTTCACCCAAGCCAACTTAAATGGGGCGGATCTGCGTGAAACCAAACTTCAGCAGACTAACTTTAATGGTGCTAATTTAAGTGGTGCGAACCTGCGAGGCGCTTCTGGAGCTTTGACTAAATTTACCAAAACCGACCTACGAGGAGCGGATTTAGTTAAAGTTAATTTACCTAAAGCTGATTTTAGTAATGCGGAATTAAGACAAGCAAATCTGACCTATGCTAACTTGAGTAATGCTGATTTTAGTGGTGCAAATATGCGCTGGATTGACCTACAAGGCGCTGACCTCAGTGGTGCTAATTTGACAGAGGCTAACCTCAGTGGCGCTAATTTATCCGGTGCTAATTTAAGCAGCGCGGTGTTAGTAAAGGCTAGTTTAGTTCACGCTGACTTGAGCCAAGCTAACTTAATTCGAGCCAATTGGAGTGGCGCAGACTTGTCGGGAGCCACATTAACTGGCGCTAAACTTTATCAAGTTTCTAGGTTTAATCTAAAAGCTGATGAGATTACCTGTGAATGGGTGGATTTGAGTGCTAATGGTGATCATAGTCAGGTTTATCATTTTGATCGGGAAAGTCTCCGAAAGTTTTTTAATCAAACTCGACCTATAGTTGAGATTCTGGTTAATTCCTCCTTAGATCAAGATGCGAATATGGCTTTAGCCAACATTTACCACAAAATTGCTCAAGAGTTTCCCGTCATGGAACGTCCCCCCAGCCTAGAAGTAGGCGATCGCACTACCAAAATCACATTTATTGCTAACCAAGAACAAGAACTATTTGCTATTGGCTGTCTGGCTATTTTACCCTTTGATGATGCTCCCCAAACCCAGAAAAATATCGTGAATTTACTGCGTCAGATTCAAGATTCCGGGCTGACCAAAGAACGGCGATCGCAATTGTTAAGCGCTATGAGTAAAGTCATTGCCAAAGTTAATGAGATGAAAAAAATAGCCCGCACCATTCGCTCAGAATTCAATCCGCCATTTTTTAGTAAACCGACCCGCACGCAATTAACCAATGGCGGCCAGAAAATGATTATGGTTCATGAAAACTCGCAAATCAGCAAACTCAATCCCTCTCCTAATAGTGGTTCCGATGCCAATTCCACCCCTAATTTTGACCAAGTAATGGCTTTTATTAACAGTTTCAATGATATGCCCTAACAGTAGCATCAAATCTCCAGGTTAACCATTAATCATTCATGGGTCCGGGTTCGATGCTGTGGGTTGGTCGGTGTTCTGCTCACTACAAGCTAAACTAGAAGTCGATGGGCTGAAGTTGAGAACCTCTGGCACCATTACTAAATATTTGGCTTGATAACCCTGTGATTGAAGTAGAAGCACATAATCTGGTTCGTCGTTTGGTGCAGTCCGTTGGTGACATGGACTGGCCACACTATTTGACAATGACAAGATTAGTGGCGCGCGCCTTGCGTTTGGGACGTAGTGCATTAATTCAAACCGGGGTGATGCCAAAAGTCCTCGATCATCCCTATCGGTTTAGTTATCTAATTCCGGTTTTAGTTGGGAAAAAAGCCACTGTCATCGTCGCCTCCGAATCGGTAATTGAGCAACTCTTGACCGTAGAAGTTCCCAAAATTCAGGGTATTACAGATGCAGATGATCAGAAATTACCCCTGATGGCGATTCAAAAAGGCGATCGCTGGCCAAGTCAAGATTTTCAGGGTTTGCTACTAACCACCCCTCAAATATGGTTAGCAGATAGACTAGGCGAAAACCAGCACTTTCCCCCACATATTCCCACCATTATTGATGGTGCCGATGATTTAGAACAGTGGAGTCGCGATCGCCTCACCGTCGCCTTAGAATGGTCAGACTGGACCCTATTAACCCAGAATCGACCAGAATGGCGAGACACCCTCCAGTTAACCCAAGTGCGTCTAATTCGCTCAATTTTCGCGCACCCAGCTAATCTTTATGGTTGTCATCTCCTCGACTCCGAAGAACAGGATATTCTCCAAAATCTGTTTGTGGCTCTTACACAACCCACAGAATCAACTACTACCTCAGCCGAAACCTCTAGTCAACGCTTAGACTCTCGGTGGCACGAGTTTTACCATCAATGGTTATCTGAAAATCAACTAAAGTGGGTAGAAGTTGACCGCGCGCAGGGTTCATTCAAATTATATTGCAGTCCCCTAGAAGTGGCTTCAGCTTTGAGTCCCATTTGGGAAAAACAACCCGTAGTCTTGATTGGCGGCGCTTTAGACTTGGATAAAAACGCTCCCATTTATCGTCAGAGCATGGGATTAGGGGATTTAACCTGTGTGAAATTTACACCCGATCGCCAAAGCCAATTAATTCAACTTTATCTACCTTCTGGGATACCCATGCCAAATACACCCCAGTTTGAGAAGGCATTAATTGAGCAATTGCGGACCTTACTATGTATGAGTATCAATATTAGTGGTTTGAAAGTTATATTGGTTGAGGATATTCCCCTCAAAGGAAGAGTGGCGGCGGTGTTAGCTTCTGAGTTTGGTTCCCTAGTACAGGTGGAAACCACGGCTATCAGCGAAACAGGGGTTTTAGTTACGGGTTGGCAATTTTGGCGAAACCATCAGCATCAGTTAGTTTCTCCCCATTTGTTAGCGATCGCCACTTTACCCTTACCCTCCCTAGAAAATCCCCTAGTAGCCGGGACGGTCGCCTACTACAAACAGCAGCGCCAGGACTGGTTTCGGCTATATTTACTCCCCGCCGCCTTAAGAGAGTTACAGGGTGCTGTCGCTCCCGTTCGCCACAAACAAGGTATCGTAGCCCTATTAGATAGTCGGGTAACTCGTCGCACCTATGGAAAACAGGTACTAACAGCCCTGAGTCCCCACGTTCAAATCGATTATCTCGACACCACCTGGTTAAATATTTAACTGGCTTGATTGTCCTTGCCAACAGTGCTATGATACCATCAATTTCCTTTCCCCAATTGGGCCAAGTTTTTAACTCGGTTTTTTTGATAATCGCCCACCATTTAAATTAGATCTATGAATCAAAAATTGGCAATTCCCCTACTTAGCTTAATCCTGAGTGTGGGCTTTACTGGATATGCAGCGGCGGAAACTGTTTTAGAACAAATTGAACGAACTGGAGTCCTGCGGGCGGGTGTACGGACTGATGCGGTTCCCTTTAGCTATTTAAACGATAATGGCGAGATCGAGGGATATTCTGTCGATTTGATTAGGTTGATTCATGGTCGCCTTGAAGAGAAGCTAAACCAGCCGATCCGGTTGGAGATGACTACTGTTACCCTACTCGATCGCTTTGAACAAGTCCAAAAGGGAAACCTAGACCTGGTGTGCGAGGCTACTAGCATCACCGCTGAACGGGAAAATGGGGTGGATTTTTCTACTCCCTTTTTTGTAACGGGGATTCAGATGTTAGTCAAAACTGAAAATCGCGATCGCCTTGACCCCACCCAACTATCCGAAACAGACATTTCAACCGTTAGCTTGGAACGGGTTACCATTGGATTTTTAGAATCTACCACCGCTGATAGCGAGTTGCGCCCAGTTTACCCAGAAGCCCAATGGGAAGCCGTCCCTAGCCGCGCTGAAGGTATCCGCCGCTTACAGGCAGGGGAATTACAAGGCATTGTTAGTGATGGTATTCTGTTGCTTGGACAGTTGTGGAAAGATGGGAGCGATCGCCAGAACTTTCAACTGGTTCCCAGCCAACCCCTGACCTTCGAGAATTACGGATGTATCCTACCCATGAACAGCCGGGAGTGGAGCCGAGTAGTTAATTCAACTATTGCCAGCCCAGAAAACACTACCCTTTGGAATCAATGGTTTGATACCAACCAAGGTAGGTTCCCTTATCGTAAATTTGAATAAGTATTGACCGAGAATATGCCGATCAACAAACCGGGAAATCTGGAGGGGGTTTCTCGTGTTTTGGGGAGGCGAAATTAATCGTATATTCTGCCTGCATGAGTTTTGACATCCGCCTATCCGTCCCGGCGTGCGCTAACGGGGCTTTCCATCTATTTCAACAAATCAAAGATTGACAATTGTTGAAATGCTGGACGGGTTGACGCTTCATTGAGATGTGCTTTCTTTACAGAAAGTCTGACCCTCTCTCCACATCCGTTTAAAGTCTCCAAATGCCCTCCGGCGACCTTAATATTAATCGCAGCGTTAACATCTCTATCATGAGATGTGCCACAATTTAAACAAGTCCACTATCTCATATTTAATTCTTTTTTGCCACCGCGAAAACCGCAGCCAGAACCGGTTTGAGAAGTGGGAATCCATCTATCAATGACACGAAAATCACGCCCGTACATAACAGATTTAACTTCTAGCATTGTTCTAAAACTGCGCCAACCCAAATCTGAAATAGCACGGGATAGTTTTCGGTTTTTCATCATCCCTGAAACATTTAAATCTGCCAAGACTATCGTTTGGTTTTCACGAATAATCCGAGTTAACAATTTCTGAAGAAAATCGTTTCTGGTATCAGAAATCTTGGCGTAAAGTTTAGCTAATTTCTTTCTAGCAACTTCCCTTCTTTTACTACCTTTCTGTTTCCTAGACAAATTACGTTGTAATCTTCTTAAACGCTTTAGTTGTTTCTTTAAAGGCTTAGGATATTTAACTTTCTCACCATTGCTTAATGTAGCAAAATCAGTGATTCCTAAATCAATTCCTACAGAATTTTGGTTTTCCGGTAAGGGTTGAGGATTAAACTCAACAACAAAACTGACAAAATACCTATCAGCACTGTCTTTGATTAAGGTAGCACTAGAAGGTTTTGTGGGTAACTCTCTACTCCAGACTACTTTAATATCACCAATTTTAGCGATGTAAATGTAATCGGAATTAAGGTGTTTAAAACCATTATCCATAAACCTAGCGGATTGCTTAGATTTACGCTTTTTAAACTTGGGAGGTTTAACTTTCTTACCTTTTCTTTGTCCTTTACAGGATTTGAAAAAGTTAGAGTAAGCCTGCTCTAAATCTCTTAAATACTGTTGTAAGGGAATAGAAGAAACTTCTCCCAACCAGATTTTCTCCTCGGTTTTTTTGAGTTCTGTAAGTCTTTGAGAAAGTTCCTTGAACTTAGGCTTTTTGTGACCCGCACGGTATTGTTATTGACAATATGCTAAGGCATCGTTAAATATTACCCGACAGCATCCGAACAATTGAGACATCAATCTCTATTGTTGGTCTGTTGGGTAAATTCGATATCGATATCTTAGCTTCATACTGTAAAAATGTATGAGTCTGCATTAATTATAGCTAGGAGTCTGGTAGATGTCAACCCTTTGACGAAAAGAGCGTCTGTTTCGGATTTAAAGATTCATTTGGTCTGTGTGACTAAGTATCGTCGCCAAATCTTGACAGTGGAGAGCCGGATGTTAATCCTGAAGTCTTTTCGAGAAGTGGCTGAAAAAATGAATTTTCAAGTGCTGGAATTTAATGGGGAGTCAGACCATATTCATACCTTAGTTGAATACCCTCCTCAACTCTCTATTTCTGTCATAGTAAATGCTTTAAAAGGAGTTGACAGTCGTAGATATGGGCAAGCCAGATTCCCTAAACCCTACGGAAAAGAATCTTTATGGTCGCCTAGTTATTTTGTATCTTCAAGCGGTGGCGCACCATTAGAGGTTCTGAAGTCTTACATTAAAAACCAAGAAAAGCCGTCGTAGAACGACGGGGTTTTCAACCAAAAATTTTCGATAATTTACTCAACAACGTGGAGTAATCCCCGACGTAGGCGATCGAATACTTCGTTAATGCAGTCGTGTTCTTCATCACTCAGACATTCCTTGGATAGAAGCAAGTACATAAGTTGCTTTTGGTCCTCGCGGGTGATCTTGCGAGAAACAAAAATGCGATCAATTAGAGCATCGAGATTGTTAGATGAGGGTGAGAATTGCGCCAGCATGGGAACTCATATAACGCTATGTAGCTATTATCTTACGTTCTGGGGATTATGGAAGTGATAGAGCGCGTCAGCCATTGTGATTGTGATCAATATTAAACCTGATTGAGATCACAATTGCCGCATATATACCACCCAAGTCATGGGCGGAAAATGGTATAGAATAAAGGTTCATGAACGCTTACTCGCTACCGGAGATCTTCGATGAAATTCCCAATTCTAACGATGATTACCCTGTCGATTGCTATCCTACCAATGGCTCCGGTCCAGGCTAGTAATTTACAGGAGATCCGACAACTCCTATCAACTAAAGAATGTCCAAACTGCAATCTGACTAATGCGGGCTTGGTGTTAGCAGATCTCAGCGGCGCGAACCTCAGCGGGGCTAACCTGACTGGGGCTAACCTGAGTCGTGCTAACCTGACTGGGGCTAATCTGACTGGGGCGAACCTGACTGGGGCGAGTTTATTTGGGGCGAACCTGACTGGGGCGAACCTGACTGGGGCGAACCTGGCGGGGTCGGATTTGCGAGGCGCTTATTTGGCTAATGCGATCGCCCTTGAGGCTAATATTACTGAGGCTCAATTAATTGGAGTGGTGGGACTCCCGACTAATATTGGCAACGCCGAGGATTTCTATCGCCTGGGAGTTAAAGAAGCCTTGGCAGGGAACTATAAAAATGCCATAGACCACTACAACCGCGCCCTGAGTCTCAATCCTAACCTGGCGGCGGCTTATTTTGCTCGCAGTATGGCTTGGGCTGATAGTGGTGATTTAAATAGAGCCATGTCGGATGCTAAACAGGCTCAAGAACTATATAATAGATGGGGGAGCCAGGAAGGGCAGGAAATTACTGCTCAGTTGATTGAAATTATCGAATTTCGTCAAAATCCCCAGGAACTTAGAGCCCGTAATGGCGGGGTTATGGGACTTCTGGAAAGTGCTACTCCCCTACTGTTAAGATTTCTGTTCTAAGAAGCAGAAATAATTGAGTGAAGACTACTGTTGGTTTAATGCGAGTTGTGATGGAGTTGTAGACTATGGGCGATCGCCAAAATCAATCTTTTTGGGATTCCGTAAACCAGAAAGTATCCGGTCTGCCTAAAAATTGGAGTCAACCCGCATCAGGGTTGGGTAAATCCCTGAGCGATCGAGCCACGGAAACAGCTCGAAAAACAGCAACTGAGATAGGGGATTCGATTACTCATCGCGCTTCCGAAGTGGGGAAAGCCGCAATACATACAGCCACCAATTCTGGGGCTTCTGTGGTGAAACGCGCTCAAGGATGGGTGGAAAATATTTATCCAGAAGCCGAGGACGAAATCCCCACTAATCCAGAATATGACTGGAGTACAGATGAGCTTTATCATATTTTTGTCCCGGCTCCAATTGCCACCAATGGGGGGACTCAAATGGTTATGGTAAAAACAGGTAAAAGATATGAAGTGAAAATCCCACCCCATAGCTCAGAAGGTGCTAATCTGCGTCTGAAAGGGTGTGGATTGCAGGGAGAGGATGCCTTTTTAATTTTGCATACTTTACTCAACCAGCCCTCTGATAATATTGACCGTAAAATCAACAACCTGATTGTACAATCTCCCATTCATGACCGCAGTAAAGTTAGATGTTTTCAGGCTTATAATAATCTGCAATCAGGCTCGGCTATCACAGACCCTAATACCCTCAATTTGCTGGATTATTTGTTTCTGTCTTCTCCTGTATATTCCGAGTTAAGTCAGCGCTATCTTATTGCTAGTTATAATTCCCGATTAATGGCTATTGAAAAATCTATTGAGTCAGCCTTAAATGCAGGTCAATTAGAACTAACAGAACAACGAGATATCCGCAGCACTTATCAATATTTGCGTGCCGGGGAGATGGTTACTAATTTAGACAACCTCACTCGTCTGGATGCGATAGTTTTGCATTCCTCCCTCCCTAAGATTATCAAACAATATTATCTGAGATCTAGTGCAATGGCTTGGTCAATGACTGTAGATGCCATAATTATTAGTAGTATTAATACCTGCCAGACCATTGCACAGGAAGAACGACCAGATTTTTTATCTGTATTTACCAAGTTTCGTCAGGGAAAAAACATTCAGAATCAGCCCCTATTCAAACGCTTTGAGGCTTGGATAGCACAAGCTGAAATTCCCCAAGTGTGTCAGGTGATTTTTTACCTATGGCGAGAAGGTAGCTTTCAGCTGCACAGTGAATTACCATCAGACCATTGGGAACAGTCCTGGAAAGCGATCGCTACTGCTAAAGCCTATATAAACGAGACCCAACCCCAACAGAGACCTTCAGCCAACTTCCCACCCATTGAAGTTTTACCTGGAACTCTAGCCGAGTCGGCTTATAACAGTGTCTCCCGTGGTGGTTTGGGTCTGTTATCGGGAATGCCAATGCTAGAGGGGATAACTGGATTAATTGGGACAGCAGCCCTGGTGGCGATCGCCCAAGTAGCCTTACTCCCCGCTACCGAAAAAATGGCCTTGGGTATAGGTCATAATAGCGATCGCACCACCACAGCCACAGGTAAAAATTGGCAAGCTGTGGGTTCCTTTGGAGACACACCCAACCCTCGATCTAGTAAATTATCTGGCTTACCCGCCTATAGAGACATGATCACAGAACTCCAAGGCTTACAAGCCATAACTCAGCCGGGGGAGTGGCTGCCGGAAAGAGTGTTATCTTCTCAATTTGATGTGAGACAATTATTTACATATCAGAAAACCCGCCAGCAAACCATCAAAGTCTTGGAAACCCAGATGTATGCCTAATCATACAGCCCCCTGCCATGCCACTGATCAGTACAGGGATAAATACTTATCCCTTAAGCTATCCACTTGTCAACTACATATAATGTTAAAATAAACAATCCCAAATAATCATTTAAGTAGTGGCGATTTGAGGATAGCTACAGCATTTGGTATTAACTTCCTAGTTGGTGAGGTGTTTTTTGTGAGTCAGCCTATCTCTAAAACCCATAGAGAATCTAAATCTCTAGTCTTTTATCTCCAGTTCCTATGCCTTTGACACTTCTAGTCGTTGATGATGATTTGGGAACTCGCCTTTCGATTAGCGATTATCTGGAAATGTCAGGATATATGGTCATTTCTGCCACCAATGGTCAGGAAGCACTCGAATTGGTAGAAAAGCATCAACCACACCTGATAGTAACAGATATTGCCATGCCAGAAATGGATGGTTTTGAGCTAGTCAAGCGAGTTCGTTCCCAACCTGGTTTCCGTTTGTTACCAGTGATTTTTTTAACCGCTCATACCAGTACCGAAGAGCGGATTCGGGGCTATCAACTCGGGTGTGATAATTATCTCCCTAAGCCTTTTGAATTAGATGAGTTAGGTGTAGTGATTAGGGCGCTTTTAGAGCGATCGCAACTCATTGAAGCAGAATGGAGGTCTCGGATTAATGAACCCCTATCAAACCATACCAGTCCCCGTTATAAACGGCATCATTTTCACAGTTTATCAACTACCAACATTCATCTCACCGAACGAGAACAACAGGTTTTGAACCTACTTACAGAAGGATTATCCAACGTCAAAATCGGAAATTCTCTGCATCTGAGTTCTCGCACTGTCGAAAAGTATGTTAGCAGTTTACTCCGCAAAACTGACAGCAGTAACCGCGCTGCACTGGTACGGTTTGCCTTGGAAAATGACCTAATTAATTAACCGATGGTTGATTAACTACAAATTCTAATAAGCCTTCACAGGCATCTAGTAGCAAATCAATCACCTGATTAAAACCTTCCGGGCCACCATAGTAGGGATCGGGAACTTCTTTGAGGGTATGATGGCTACAGAAATCGCACATTAGCTTAACCTTATCACCATATTTTTTCCCTCGATCAAGATACAGAATTTGCTGATAATTGTCCTGATCCATCGCCAAAATTAGATCGAAATTATCAAAATCGGAGGCGGTGAACTGACGAGCAGAACCCTTGAGGACAATGCCTCGTTTTTTCGCAGCCATAGTCATACGAGGATCAGGGGCCGAACCAATATGATAGCCTGA
Source organism: Limnospira sp. PMC 1279.21 (assembly GCF_032349615.1). Classification (NCBI taxonomy): domain Bacteria; kingdom Bacillati; phylum Cyanobacteriota; class Cyanophyceae; order Oscillatoriales; family Sirenicapillariaceae; genus Limnospira; species Limnospira sp. PMC 1279.21. Next base: position 42,804 of record NZ_JARPLU010000010.1, read on the forward strand.
TGTCCCCGCCGAATCACAGACAATGCGATCGCTCAAATTAGCCTCTTCGATCAGATGATTCATAATATTCTCGGCTGAAGGCGATCGACAAATATTTCCCAGACAAACAAATAACAATCTATAGGACATAGTTGGAAACACGATTTTTGACTATGGCACTAACGCCATAATTATATAATTTCACATAATTTCATTCGGATCAATTCCCAATTCCTGTAAACGAGCTGCTAGGCGATCGGCTCGTTGTCGTTCCCGTTCCGCTCGTTCTTCACTAGATAACAGTAAATTACCATCACTATCCCACCAACGCAACCAAGGTAATTCCACGTTCTGATATATTCCCGACCAGATACCTAACTCTACTCCCATTTCGGGAATTGGGTAATGATTGCGGTTATTTGGGGTTAGCAACTCATAGAAACTACCCTCTAAACGATACACTTCTACCTGAGATTTTTCCACTTCATAGATGGCATAATACGGCGTTCTTATTACCGTTTCATAAATCCAAAACTTGCCTTTCCAAGCGGTTTTATCCCGTTCTTCTGAACCATCCCCAGATACAAATTCGATGATGATTTGGGGACGGATTAATTCTTGCCACAATACATAAGACCGTCGCAGTTTACCATTGAGGGTCGGGGGAACATTCGCCACATAAAACCAGTCCGGTGCTTCCGCTCCTTTTTGGGGTGGGTCTGTAATGCGCCAGTAAATCCCACTATCTTGACCAATGCAATATTGTCCGTCTGGATGTATTTGATTAAGAACCGGACGAATAGAATCGGTTAATAGGATACTTTGGGGGTGTTCTTGAAAGTTTTTCACAAAGGTTCCGTCTTCACAGGGAAGTTGGGTATGATCCGGTAGAGTCGTTAAAGATTCGGTGGCAGTCATATACAAGAGAACCGATAGTTCTGACTTGACTATAGCATATCTGACAAGGCGATCGCTCCTCTCCTTCTCTTTTCCACTTCTATGACACTAAAGCCCAAATTGGATAATTTCAGATGATTTCATTAGGATCAATTCCCAATTCCTGTAAACGAGCTGCTAGGCGATCGGCTCGTTGTCGTTCCCGTTCCGCTCGTTGTTGTTCCCGTTCCGCTCGTTCTTCACCAGATAACAGTAAATT
>NZ_JARPLU010000010.1:43948-45425 GCF_032349615.1 Limnospira sp. PMC 1279.21
CCGATAGTTCTGACTTGACTATAGCATATCTGACAAGGCGATCGCTCCTCTCCTTTCCTTCTCTTCTCCACTTCCGGGGATCCACAGATATTTTACCAAGTGAATTAGCAACCAATAAACCCGCCATACTATTGAAGGCGGGTAAATTATCAGTTTTTGGTGGCGCAAAACCTATCGCCTATTGTTGTGCTTTCTCCACGTTTTCTTTAAAGCCAAAGTTGATGGTAGGTGGTTCCAAATTGGGAACAATGATATCCATACCCGGAGGAAGGGGAGGCAGTTGAGGCAAACCAGTTTCCCAGTTCCTCGTTTGGTTAGGTAAGGCAGCAATAAATTCCTCTGCTGGTACTTCAGCCACGCGCAGAGTATTGATTAGTTGAGCGAGGGCAAATTCTATCTGTAATAGTGGATCAATCGCTACCCAGCCTTCATTAGTCAGCTTCCGTAACTCAAAGTGCAGGTGAGGTCCTGTAGACATTCCCGTACTTCCTACCCGTCCAATTACCTCCCCTTGTTGGACAAATTCTCCCGGTTTGACAAACAATTCTGATAGGTGAGCATAAAGGGTTTCTTTCGATTTTTTCTGGTGGTTAAGAACCACGGTTAAACCATATCCCCCTAACCAGTCAGCCAGGGTAACTTCCCCTGAATAAGATGCCACTACAGGAGTTCCGGTATCTGCTCCGAAATCAATACCTGTATGGAAGCTGCCAGTTCCCAAAATTGGGTGTTGTCGCCAACCAAATAATGAAGTAATTGGGGCGGGAATACTGAGGGGGAAAAGCAGGTGAGTATCTGAATTTCCGGGAAGTCTGGGGGGTCGCATGGTGCGCTTATAGTAACTCAAACCTGAATTACTCATCGCACTCATGCTGATGGGTCCCACTTGCACGGGACTTAATCCGGCTACAGGGACCTGATAGGAATAGTCTGGAGAGCCACCATAACTGGCGGCGACGTTTGTAGTTCCCCAGCCTCTGCTGTGGGCTGAGTGAGTTCTTCCTGTTGCTTGTTGACCGAATGAATGGGAAGGCTGACGGTGCTGAGTAACTGTTTTACCTCCCCCGCTGGGATATCCTGTCCCATAAGTAGGCTGACCAGGAATTCCAGCAATAGGTGCGGGTGGCGGAACACACAATCGATCAACAGTTTGACCGACTCCAACCACTGTTTCACAACCTGTCTGGCGCTCGGAAAAGATGACGGTTGAAGGCGCTTCATAACCACCGCCTCCTGTAGCCCCAATACTGTAATCTGTAGGGTCGATAAAGTTATGATCTGGGTTATTAAATGGTGTTCCCTGGGCTGTGGATGCAGATGGGGGAGAAATATTCTCATAAGAGGGTGGCGATGCCGTTTGGTGCTTTTCTGGCAGATAAATCGGCTGTTCTGGTGGGGCGATGTAACCACCTGACCTTTCTATGGGTGGCTCATAATAGGGTTCTGGTTCGTAATAGGGTTCTGGTTCGTAGTAAGG
>NZ_JARPLU010000010.1:45435-55290 GCF_032349615.1 Limnospira sp. PMC 1279.21
TTCTGGCGCTATATAAGATTCCTGAACTGGCGGCGCGTAATAGGGTTCTGGTTCGTAGTAGGGTTCTGGCGCTATATAAGATTCCTGAACTGGCGGCGCGTAATAGGGTTCTGGTTCGGGGGTGTAGGTGTTGTAGGATTCTAGGGGTTCGTTATCAAAGGGGATAGAAAATTCTTCATAGGCGATCGCACGATTTACCAATAATCCTACCCCACTCAAACAGCTTAATCCCAACGCCAGGGAGCGCCAGGACAGTCTACTATTATGGGAAATAGGCTGGGTAGATTTTACATTAGATTTAGAGTAACTGGATTCTGTCATTTCCTCACACAACCAGATGATAAATTGGGCAATTGTAGAATTGAGTTGTTTAGGCTTTAACCGAGTTTCATTCTACAGAGCCTGACGTACAATGGGGAAATAATTTCCCAGGGGGATGCTACTGCGTAGTCGCTCCGCGAAAGGGTTAAGAGTCCGATGAGTTCAGAAGAAGCAGTTGCATATAGGATGACATCAGACCCTTACTTCCCCTCTGTGCATAGTGCATTAACCCTAACTCGATACCCCAGATCACAATAGCTGCCAACATTTCTCGTGAGTTTACCCCAGGCGTAGTGGGATGTGCATTGAAAAATTCTTGCAGATTAATGCCAGTGGGGGGTACAGAGTTACTCCAATTCAGACCGACTCCAATCACGGCTTGGCTGATTTTTCCCTTGTGGACTTTAGTTTCTGTTAGGATACCACCCAATTTGCGTTTTGTCAGGAGCAGATCATTAGGCCATTTCAGCCATACGGGAATACCGCGCGAGCGTAAAACTGTAGCAATACCCCAAGCACTACATTGGGTTAACCAGGCTATATAGTTATGCTGTGGGGTAGCAGCATCTGTGATAGTCTGATGGAGGGCGAGGGCATAAGACAAGTACAATCCCCCCAATTCTGACTGCCACTCACGCCCCCATTGTCCCCGTCCTGCTGTTTGTTGGAGAGCGATCACTGTGGTTCTAGGGGCGGCTTTACCAGTGTTCAACAACTCCCACAGGGTTTCATTAGTGGAACCAAGCTGATCAAATATGAGGATAGACGGAGAAGCATCAAGGTCAAGGTAGGAGACCGTCGGCGAGCCAACAGCCACGGCGTTTTCTTGTAAAGCCTGTAAAGCACCCAGTATGCGATCGCAATCCATTTAATCAAATATCCCGGTAAGTTAAATCAATAATTGTCGCGCTTTCCCGGTTAAGCTGTTCCCTGAAATCTCTTTTCACTGACACAATGCACATCTGGACTTGGTATCAGTGGCAACAACTGCCCTATTTAACCTGTAGTATCTTAAAAGACTGGCCACATGGTTTTTTTTCGCGACGATTTAGCCCCCGTTCTCCTGTTGATTTAGTGCAGGTTCTGGAACCATCCGCCCAGGTCTACCGTCTCAAACAGGTTCATGGTAACCAGGTTTTCAAAACCACTCAGGTTTCCCCTATACCAAAAACTGAAACCAATAGCGAGGAAATATCCTGGTCGGAAGCTGATGGCTTAATAACCAATAAAGGCTTAGAATCCGTCTGGGTAGCCAGTGCTGACTGTGTTCCTGTGCTTATAGGTGATGTGGTAACCGGGCGAGTAGCTGCCATTCATGCCGGGTGGCGCGGTACATCTACCAGAATTCTACCATTGGCGATCGCTCAATTTCAACAGCAAGGCAGCCAGATTGCTAATTTACGAGTCGCCATGGGTCCAGCTATTTCCGGGGAATGCTATCAAGTCTCACAGGATGTAGCAGTCAAACTAGGCGCTACCCTACAAATGATTGATACAGCCAGCAGTATCTCCGAAATTTTAGAACCCTTATTCCACCTACCAGACCCCCCTCTATTGTCTGACCCGGAACCCGATCGCCTACGGGTCGATATTCGCCGTTTTAACGCTTTGCAACTCGAAGCCGTTGGTTTAGACCCTGAGCAAATAGCTATCTGTTCTGAGTGTACCTACAGCCAGCCTGAGCTATTATTTTCCTATAGGCGCGATCGGCTGAAATTGGTTCAATGGTCTGGAATAGTTAGTTTTTCCTAATCTTGTTGCATCTGCCAAACCACCCCAGCCACACAATTCCAGAGAAGATTGTGTTAAAATCAACCCATCATCTCATCATCTCATCTCTATGAGTTTTGATCGACTCATCACAACCGCAGGGCTGGCGGGGATGGTCTGGGTCCGGACTAGAAGACCAGAAACTCCTTGAGGGTAGAGGTGGGTGCGATGAAACAGTAAACCTAAATCGTCAGGTTTGGGAATCCCCGTCCGTTTGACGGCGGGTCCAATGTCAATTGATTAGACTCCAGTTAAATTAAATGCGATGAGCCAGCAAAGTCCTTATGAACAGCTTGGGGTTACGATTGACGCATCCTTTGATGAAATTCAGGATGCCCGCGATCGCCTGAGAGAACAGCACACCGGTGAGCGCCAGGTGATAGAATCTATTGAGGCCGCTTATGATGCCATCCTTATGGATCGCCTCAGAATGCGCCAAGAGGGTAAAATCAAAGTACCTGAGCGGATTCGCTTTCCTGAACGCATCGCGGGGCCGCCTGCGAAGGAAGTTCAACCCCAGACCACTCCTAAAGCCTCCTGGTTGACTGGAATGTTCGATACGCCTTCTCGTGCGGAGTTGATGTGGCCGTCATTCATTTACCTGGGTTTGGGAGTTGTGAGCCTATATCCAGCTATTGAGATCTCCCTGCTACAACTTCCCCTCGCCTTGGGGGTGGCTACCTCTCTGTATTTTCTCAACCGCAAAGAGAACAAATTTGGTCGCTCGGTTCTGCTGACCGTGGGGGGATTAATTCTGGGATTAATCTTGGGAAGTTTACTTAGCCCCATGGCGGGAGCTACCCTATCAGTTGAACGGTTCATTACCTTAGTCACGCTGATAGTTTTGTGGTTAGTTAGTAGCTTTCTCCGGTAAAGGTGGATTAAGCAAGGTAAGCCTGGATATAGCCTGATTTTTCAGGGTTCACTGGACGTTAGATAATCATGGCTTTAAATCAGCAATATCCCTGGATAACCAGGGTATATTTTTTCGTGTTCTGTTTATTGACCATTACGGGATGGAGTGAAATAGGGCGATCGCAAACTTTACCCAATTGGGAATTTAATAAAACCGCCAAACCCTGCTTTCCTCAACGCGCTATCTTACCGCCACCACCCCTATCTCAAACAGAACTAAGTATTCCCAGCCTTTGGTTAGCTGAAAAACGCTACGGCGGCGAAACGCTCAATCAGTGGTTTATAGGAGAGGATTCTACCCCGATTCTACCAAATGTATATCTGGACAGGTTTATCACTTTAGTGGTTAACCGTTTCCAATGGAACCAGAAACGCTATCTCGAACAGTTTATATTTATCCATCATTTTGCCGAATTTACCCGCCACTATGGATATAATTTGCGGGTGTGTAACGATAATGGTAATTTAGTGGGATATTACATCTGTGATTTCCAGGTCTCTCCCATGAACTGCCAAATTCACCTAGAATCTAAAGGGTGGCGTATTCAGGATTTTCGAGTATTTACTGACTAATCCAACCGTGAACCTATCCACTTTCTGGTTTCGTCAGACAGTCCACAATTGTTCCCAAATTTGGCACCTGTTATATGGGCTTCAGTCAGATTACTACCAAATAAATTTGCACCCAATAAATTAGCATTGGAGAGGTCTGCTTGTGCGAGGTCAGCGTGACGAATAGCCGCCCGAAATAGATGGGTATGGCTAAGATTGCTACCAGCTAAATTAGCACGGGTTAAATCAGCATAGCTGAGATTAGCACCCATTAGATTAGCGTGGCTTAAAATACTATAGCGCAGTTGAGCATAAACCAACTTAGCACCAACTAAATGCGATCGCTCTAAACTAGCCTGATTAAGTTTAACATAGGAAAGATTAGCTTGCTCCAGCATCGCTCCCGTCAAATTAACCCTGTCTAGTTGCGCCCCCTGCAAATTGGCACCCTGGAGATTAGCCCCCGTTAAATCAGCTTCCGTCAGCGCCGCCTCTCGCAAGCAAGCCCCCCTTAAATCCACACCTCGCAAATTAGCCGATCGCAGTTGAGCGCCGCGTAAATTAACCCCCTGTAAATTAGCTTGACTTAAACAAGCACCATTGAGGTTAGCAAACTCCAAATTTGCCCCTTGTAAATCGGCATTTTCTAAATTAGTTGAGCATAACTTAGCCTCAGTCAAATCAACTGCTGTTAAATTAGCCCGATGAAGATTAGCCCCTGTTAAATCAGCACGATTTAAATTAGCCTGCTGCAAATCCGCCCGGGCTAAATTAGCATCTAGCAGACTCGCTTCTAGCAAATTACTCTGTTTTAAATTAACAATAAATAACTGAGTTCCATTAAGATTAGCCTGTTGGAGATTAGCACCCTCTAAATTTGCCAACCGTAGATCAAGCTCACTCAAATCCATTTGAATCATATTCACACCTCTAAAGTCTGCTCCCTTGAGATCCAGACTTTTTAAGTTAAGATTATTCAGATTAGCTTGACGCAAATCAAGTCCTTTACATTGAGAGAAAACCCGGTAAGCATCCAAGTTATCAGTCAGAGGTCCTGATACATCATCTTGATCCATCTTCACCAGGTGATATTGGACGTTTTCCGTAAAAATTGTCAATACCAGATTGAAAATTTCCAAAAACAATATAAACTGACGACATCGTTCTTCTTCATATTTTTGATAAAATTGAATCAGTTGAGCCACTTTTAACTCTAAGTGTACTTTAGACGAGTGGTCTAGTAAAATAACTTTTAGCATCAGAATAGCCAAGGTAAAAATACTACCATGATTAATCATAAATGTAAAAATAAAAGAGGGGTTCTCTCCATCCTCTATCGTCAAAAAGTCGATGAGACTATGACAGGTCCGAATTTTTAAATCGTCATTGATAATTCTGTAATCATGGAAATTATACAAATCTTTCAGTTGGGCGGAAATTTTGTCCCGCAAAATACGGGTAGTAGATTTTTCCCCGCTCTGAATCATTAAGTATTCAGGTAAGGCATTTTTAAAATCTCTATAAGTAACCTTATTAGTTTTTTTTAAAAACAATTCAGCTTGATGGGTATAGCTGTAAACGCGCTGGGTGGAAATGGTTTTTTTAAGTATATCTAAAACTTGATCTCCTAGCTGAGTAGGGTTTTTCATGTTGGTTTCATTTTGGAGTTGAGTTTTTGGTGATGAGTGAGCCAGATACATCGCCAGGTCAAATTTATACTGTTCTCGGAGTTGTTTAGATATATTTCGCGCTACCTCTTGCTGTTCCTGAGAGTTATTTGGGTCAATATATTGGTTAACTAATAAATAACTCTTATAACGACTACTCCAGCCCTGAGAATGCTGTAATACACAATGACGAATATCTTGAATATCAGCACTTTGCAGAAAATATTTAACCTGAGTTCTGAGTTTTCCTAATTCAGGATCGAGAATGTCATCTTCATCACTTTCGGTATTTTCTAGCTGTTCTAGCAGTAACTCAACGGCTTTATAATTGCGACTAATATACCAGTTATTGGCTAAAATATAACAACTTCTTTTCAGTATCGGATGAATGGCGGCTGTTGATGATGGCTGCTTCAGTTGAGTTCTCAAAGCATGATTAGCCTGTTCATCGCTACAGTTCAGATACCAAAATAATCCGATAAATTCTTCTAAGACTGTCTCGGAGTCATATTTTTTTACAATTTTAATAAAAAAATCAAAGATGATATCTGGTAAGTCTCTACTATCTTGAGCAGAATCCAGATTACCAGAGGAGTCTACCAGGTCAGTACCGGAATTATAAGTGTTGCTCATAAGATTGTATTTTCGGAATGACAAGAAACTAGAGCAAGTCTGTTGAATTACTTAGCCAGTTAGCGATCGCACTTTTTCAGCCGAGGGGATAATAGGGTATAATATAGTGCCAATTATATCCAAACCCACAATTAATGTCAATAATTCCTAAATTACATCATCCCTATTGTGCAGTCGCCGACTGTAATTTGAAAGGATATGCAGGATGTGGGGCTGACTGATACCCGTGGTTTTTTAAATTAAAATAAAGTTTTGCCCGATTGAACAAGAACTTAGGCACAATTGCAGTTAATCATATTGGAGATTAGGAAATTATCATGAATTCACAAGAACTGCTCAACCTTTATGCAGCAGGCGATCGCAATTTCCGGGATACAGACCTATTCCGGGCGGACCTGAGTAATGCTAACCTGAGTGGCGCGAACCTATTTCGGGCGAACCTATTTCGGGCGAACCTATTTCGAGCCAATTTGCTTGGTGTTAGCCTATTCAATGCTAACTTAATAGGAGCAAACCTGTATTGTGCCAACCTCAGCGGAGCCGACCTCAGCGGAGCCAACCTGACCCGGGCAGATCTAACAGGTGCCGATTTGAGTGGGGCCGATTTGAGTGGGGCCGATTTGAGCGGAGCCATTCTCACCCATGCTAACCTTAGTTATGCCGATTTGAGTCGAGCTAACCTCATGCGGGCTGAACTCGTAGATGCAGCACTGAGTCACGCCCAATTTCAGGGTACGAACCTCAAGGAAGCTAACCTAACCGGGGCATTGTTGCAAAACGTCAAATTTAAACAGGTTACCGGGTTAAATGCTGCTCGTATCCAGGAGTTAAAAGAACAGGGAGCCATTTTTGAGGAAGTTCCTAGTCCCACCCTCAACTCTAAAGTTACTGCCTGAGACAGCGCCCAGTCAAATTAATTGATGATTAACAACTATCAACTTGCCACTCTTGGCGGTTTTCCGCTATAGGTTAAATAGTTCCCCCTGCTGAGTCGGAAGATGGAAGTAGGGGTAACTTCCCGCTTTATGTCAATGAGTGATTAGTTATGGCCGCATCTAAGGGAAATTTTGATAGGAAATCGTCTCATAAGAATCGGATCGCTTACTCAGAGTTTGGCAATTCTTCTAATTCCGAAGCTATGGAACCAGGAGTGCCGGACTTACCCCCCCAGCAGCAAAACTTAAAAGTGCAGGCAACTCGTAAGGGACGGGGCGGTAAAACAGTCACGATTATTTCCGGCTTTCAAACCAATGACCAGACCCTGAGTAAGTTATTAAAACAATTGAAAAATCAGTGCGGCACTGGAGGAACCATGAAAGACCAAACTCTGGAAATTCAGGGTGATCATACTGATAAGTTGCTGCAAATACTTACTCAATTGGGATATAAAGCTAAAAAAAGCGGCGGATGATTACAATTCCAGTACATGAGACTTTTCAGCAAACCATCCAAGGGGAGGGTTATTGGGCGGGAACTCCTGTAGATTTTATTCGGTTGGCGGGGTGTCCGGTGGGTTGCCCTTGGTGTGACACCGGATATGCTGATGGCGGGAAAGGTTTACCCCGGAATATGCGTAGCTTTGATGAACTGTTGGCGGAGTTGGTGTCGCCCAGGGTGGTAATTTCTGGGGGTGAACCGTTTATATATCCTCAGTTACCTGATTTGGTGAGGGTATTAGAAGAAACTGGGAGGCAGGTTTCTATTGAGACATCGGGGGCGTTTTGGCAAGATGTTTCTGATCTATGCTGGATTACTCTGAGTCCCAAGGAACATATCAGCCCCCGTTATCCGGTGGTATCACAGATGTGGCGACGGGCTTCCGAAATTAAGTTGGTGATTGATGTGGGGGATGAGTTGGAGTTTTATCGATCCCGTTTGGCGGAAAATTCTACGATTCCGGTTTTTTTACAACCGCAGTGGACTGATATAGACCGCACTTTGCCTTTGGTATTGGCAAAATTAAAACAGTTTCCAGGTTATCGGCTTTCGGTTCAGCTTCATAAATATATTGGTGTGGAATAGATTGATTGATATTTCTTGGCAAACTGTAGTTTAGATAACAGGTTCTTGAGCGATTTTGATAAACAATAAATCAAGTGAGCTCCAGAGGTTTGTCATGCCGATCAAAAATTCTACTCCATCGACTTGTCGCAATTGCCTCCACTATAAATCTGAGGGGCGACGAGGCGGTGTTTGCCAGTTGTTTCACGGTTCTGTGCAAAGTGATTGGGCATCTTGTTCGCTGGCAAGTTCTCCCTTTATTTACTCTTGGGAAAAATTAGACACGGCTATTTCCGACCAGCGGTTAACTGTCAGTCAATCTGCATAGCGATCGCGATCGCCTATTGTCTATGTAACTAAGTAATTTTACCGAGTCTGTTTGTGTGAAGAATATTTCATCATAGAAAAGACCACTCCGCCAAATGGGAGTGGTTGTTTTCAGCGAATTAATGATCGGTGATCAATATAACTAAGAGCGAAAGCGAGAAAATCGCGCTGCTGTATGTTTAGCCACCATCAACAGCAAATAAATAGTCAACACATAACCGGTGGCGAGTAGGGGAATCATTAACGGTAATTCGTGGTAGTTCATAGGTGGTGCGGCTAGTCTGTGTGTGAGAGAGGAGCATATATGGGAGTTTAAGAGTAGCTACATATACATAGGGGCAGGTTTCCCACGCCAGGTTATAGCTGGGTGGCGATCGCTATCTAATCAGGGATACCACCAGGCACATCAACAAAAACTAACCAGAGATTTGCAACTCCAGAAAGTTTCCCTAATACCTATGCCAAGTTACCAGACTTCTACAGCAAGTCCGCCGCCTAAATATAAGCCTAGACCGTGCTGATTGGTCTTGAACCCACCAAGCCGCCACACCATAATCTGATGCCAGCTTAGGAACTTCTAAAATCGCCCCTAGCTATCCCCTCTTCTGTGGATAACCTGTGCAACAACAGCCAGTTAATATTTGGCTGCCACACCTGTTGCCCTTAATGTGTAGAATTTTCTTAAACTCTTAACAATTAACCTAACACAAAATTAACGAATTGTACCAATTATGAGAAAAAAATTTTCAGGGGCAATGGACAACGGATCATGGACAATAGGTGATGGGGGAGAGGGCAGAGATCATCTAGGGGTAGGCCCGTCTAGTAGCTAATTTGGCATAGTCCAAGATGAATCAACCCGCCCTGTAGGGGGTTCACGGTTAATTAGATTTGATGCAGGTGTGGTGAAGATCTCAAGTTGATGCTCTGGTGGGGTATAATCCCAGTTGAGAGCATGATTTAATCTCAAATTAGGTTAATATTTTAGGGCAATAGGGTCTAATAAGCGAGAAGAGTTGAGGATAAACCTATTGCCAGATATGTCAAACCCAAGGAAGCGGCTCAAATCCTTGGAGTCCATGAAAGAACACTCCGCAGATGGGACGACAATGGCTCAATCGAGACCATCAGAACCCCCGCTGGGCAACGACGATAAAACGTTGAGTCATATACTGCCAAATCAGGCAGTGACAAACGCAAAGTCGTTATCTATGCCAGAGTTAGTAGCCGCGCCCAGCAGTCCGACCTCAACCGACAGGTGGCCGCACTGTCCAACCTCTACCCCGAAGCAGAAGTCGTCTCAGAAATCGGAGGCGGGCTCAACTTCAAGGGAAAGAAAATGCTGGCCTTACTGGGACATCATTTGTCAGGAGATGTCCGCATGGTTGTCGTTGCCCACCAAGACCGATTGGCAATATGGGGATTTGACTTGTTTCGATGGCTCTATGAGCAAAACAGGTGCTCACTCATGGTTCTCAACCAGACAAGTCTCAGTCCAGAACGAGAAATGGTTGAGGACATCCTCGCCATCCTCCACTGCTTCAGTTCCCGATTATACGGAGTGCGTAAATACAAAACTCAGGTCAAAGAAGATCCGGATTTACCCCAGCCCCGAGCTAAATCAAGTCTGGCGTAAATGGCTGGCTGCTTGTAGGTATTGCTACAACCG